>JAJYJQ010000024.1 GCA_021789225.1 bacterium
TTCTATCCATTGAACTATGGCGGCAATGTCCTCATTATACGCGAAAACCGCCCCAGAGGGGCGGTTTTCGCGAGCTACGCGCTCTTCTATGCGAGGTTCAGGAGCGAGGCGAGGCGCTGCTGGTCGAAGCCGATGACCATCTCATCACCGACGAAGATGACCGGCACACCCATCTGGCCACTGCGCTCTACCATCTCGCGGCGCTTGTCGAGATCGGAAAGGACATCGTACTCCGTGAACTCGACGCCATGCGCTTTGAAGAAATCCTTCGAGAGGTGGCAGAAATGGCAAGTCGGGGTGGTGTAAATGGTAACGTTTTTGTCCATATGCTAAGTGGTTATGTGAGTGCAGTATACCATACCGCCTCGCGGATAAACATCTGATGAGGATTCGCGTTTTTACGATTTCTTAGAACTCGTTGAACCTCGGGGAGACGTTGACGACTGCGTGCGCAAGCTCGTTACCGCCGCACGAGAGGCTGTATACGGTCTGATTCGTAATGCCTGTGACGTCTTCGACGCCAGACGCATTGCATGAGTCCACCGAAGCATCATTGAGCGGGATATTGGTCGTGCCGTTCACGATGATCTTGCAGTTCGCAGACGTGAACTCGGTCAAGGTGTTGTAGCCAGAGACTGACCACGAGAGCTTCACGTGCGTACTGCTGGAGGAGACGCGGTTCGGCGAGGAAGTGATCTTGCCCGTCGGGTTCACCACACAGCTCCCGCTACCGCCGTTTCCGCCAATGGTCACGAGCGGACAGTTCGCAGAAACTCCTCCCGCAGAGACAGAAGCCGAATGTGAGCCGTCCGCGGTAGGAACCGGAACCGAGTTCGTCGTCACTGACGAGACGACGCCATCAACCGTCCAGTGGTATGAGCCTAAGCCGGGCGTCGCCGTAAAATTGTTTCCAGACCGTGTGCACGCGAGGCCGTTTGAATTCACTGTCACTGTGGTCGTTGCCGACCCGCAGGCAAACGAGCCCGCGACCGGTGTGCAGGTAAGTGCGTAGGTCGTGGTCGTCACCGGCGTCACCGAAACACTGCCGCTCGTCCGCCCGCCCGTGGCGACGCCGTTATCGATCGTACACTCGGTCGCATTCGTCGAAGTCCAGGTGAGCGTGGCTGTCTCCCCCGCCGCAACGGTCGCAGGCGAGGCCGAGAGCGTCTTTGCCGAGCCTCCCGGGACACTCACTCCGTATCCCGAGCCACTGGCATGAATACCACCAACCCCAGAAGGACCGCCCCACGCATATCCGCTCCAGGTACAATCAGGTTTTTGTACGAAACCGTACGTTGTACGGTCCTGTGCCGTGCCCGAGAGATGGACTTCTCCGCTCCAGACACCACCATTTTCAAAGGTCGGCACGACACCGGAAATCTTCCCGCTTGCAAGATTCACAGAAGCGCTACTGAAATCCAGCCAGCCGAAATAGGGCGACCAGGCATAACCGGAAAGTACGCCCGTCGGACTCTCATAAACGCCATAATTAGAACCATCGAAATGAATCCACCCAAGGTACTGCGACCACGCATAGCCAGTAACCGGAACTCCCGAACTAGCTGCGTGAGCCTGAGGAACATCATGGGCGACGTAGCGCACGCCTACAAAGGCCAGCGCAGCGAGAGATGCTGCAACAACGGAAATCTTAATAGTACGAGATGATGGCATGGCTATTGAGGGTTAGGTTGGGATGGTGGTGTAAGGCTATCCAAGACCGCGTGCGCAGACGCGCTCGCCTCTGCAGTCGGAGCTTCCGACGACGGCGTGAGCGAATCAAGCACGTGTGTTTGCTCCTTCTGGGACACTTCGCTCGGCGCGGCGGGAGCCGTGAGCGAGTCGAGGACGCGCTGTCGCTCAAGCTGTGCTTGCGCCGCCTCGTCTAGAGCAGGAGTACCTTGAGTACGGAACGGGAACCACGCCTCCATCCATGCGACACCGAGCCAGATCGCAACGATTGCCACGGCCAACAGGGCCCAAAACCAAACCTTGTGTGCCACGCACACTAAAGCGCACTTTTTCTCCTTCTCCATCCCTGTTTCCTGAATCGTTTGTGTGAGATCCATAAGAATATTCTAGCGCACACGAAGGAGTCTTCATGGCCACCCTGTGGATAGTACTATCGGCAAAATCGGACCTAGCATGTCCAATTTCGTTCTTCTTAGTTTTGTGCGGATAGGGAGAATCGAACTCCCGCCCGGTGCTTGGGAAGCACCTGTTCTACCACTAAACTATATCCGCTTTACAACCCTACAACCCCACCCACCCGAGCGCGCGGCGCCACCACGAGGGCGCCGGTGCCGTGCTCGTGGACGCAGCGGGGGGCACCACGATAATAACCTGCTCACCAGGACGCGCAACCCCGAAGGCGGTGCGGATCGCCGCTTCCTGCCCGCGCGGTGTCTGCAGCGTGGCGATGCTCGTCTCGAGCGCGGTTTTGCGCTCGGCAAGCGCTTGCGCCTGCCGCTTGGTCTCGCCCGCCGTCTGCCACGCGAACACCGCCTTTCCCGCCAGACTCCACGCGAGCGAAGCGAGCCAAAGCGCCGCGAGCGCAAGGAGCGCGATGGTTATACCCTGGCGGACCGGGTGTGCGCGAGACTGGCGGGTGCGGGGACGCATGACTAGATTATAGCAGCGCAAAGCGCTAGCCTACCGCTCACTCTCCTGCACCATTTTCATGAACACATCCTCGGGAATATCCACCTTCCCGTGTGCGGCCATGCGCTTCTTGCCGCGCTTCTGCTTTTCGAGAAGCTTCATCTTGCGCGTGATGTCGCCGCCGTAGAGATAGCCGGTCACGTCCTTGCGCATGGCCGAAAGAGTGCGCGAGGCGATGATGCGCCCGAGCGCTTCGGCCTGGATCTTCGTGACGAAAAGCTGTTTGGGCAAGATGCCGTGGAGTTTCTCCACCATGCGCTCCGCTTCTTCTTGCACACGCCGACGCGCGACGACGCGCGCGAATGCCGGCACCGACTCCTCTGCGACGAGAATGTCGAGCTTCACCACGTCCGCCGGGCGCTCATCGAGAAATTCATACGAGAGCGAGGCATAGCCGGAGGAGACATTTTTCACGCGGTCGAAGAAGCCGCGCATCAGCTCGCGCAGCGGCATCTCGGCCGTGAGCTCGATGCGACCGTCGGCGTAGTTTTCGGTCGCCATCACCACCGCCTCATGGTCATGGAAAAGCTGCATGAGTGCCGAGAGCGCATCTGGCGGCGTGATGAGCACGACGCGCACCCACGGCTCCTCGACGGCAGCAATGTCGCCGAATGCCGGAAACTTTGACGGCGTGTAGACCGTCTCGCGCTTCCCCTGCTTGGTCGTGACGGTGTAGGAAATGGTCGGGATAGTGACGATGAGATGCAGGCCGAACTCGCGGCGTAGGCGCTCAGTGATGATTTCAAGATGCAGCATACCGAGGAAGCCGCAGCGGAAACCTCGCCCGAGCACACCGGAAGACTCCTCCTCGAACGAGAGCGAGGAGTCTGAAAGGCGCAACCGCTCGAGCGCCTGGCGGAGGTCTGGCAAGTCGTCCTGGCTTTCCGGATACACCGATGCCCACACGACCGGGCGCGGCCGGTCAAAGCCAGAGAGCGGCGGGAGCGTGCCACGATGCGCGCCGACCGTGTCGCCCACAGCGACGATGCCCGGCTCCTTCACGCCAGTCACCACGTAGCCAATCTCGCCTGCCGAAAGCGCGGCGACCGGCGTTTCGTCGGGTGCGAAGATGCCAACCTCGAGCGAGGTAAACTGCTTCCCTGCTGCACGGAACGAGAGCGCGTCACCTTTCTTGAGCGAACCATCGAACATACGCACGAAGACCGCGATGCCGCGATGGGTCGAATAGGAAAAGTCGAAGATGAGCGCGCGCGATTCGTTCGCGGTCGAAGCGTGCGGCGGAGGGATGCGCTCGACGATAGCCGCGAGGAGCTCGTCCACGCCTTCGCCCGTGCGCCCCGAGACCGCGAGTACCGTTTCAACAGAGACGCCCAGGAGCGCACCAAGCTCAGCCTTTACCTCTTCCGGGCGCGCGTAGGGCGAATCGATCTTCGAGATGACCGGGATGATCACGCAGCCAGCCTCTTTTGCCATCGAAAGTGTTGTGAGCGTCTGCGCTTGCACGCCCTGCGTGGAGTCGACCAAGAGCAACACACCCTCAACCGCCTTGAGTGCACGCGACACCTCGTAGGCAAAGTCGATATGGCCGGGGGTGTCGATGAGATTGAGCACGTACTCCGCGCCGCCTCCGGCGGCGCGGTATTTCATCCTGGCCGGCTGCATTTTTATCGTGATGCCCCGCTCGCGCTCCAAATCCATTTTGTCGAGGACCTGGTCGCGCATTTTGCGCGCCTCGATGGTGCCGGTGCGCTCCAAAAGCCGATCGGCCAGGGTCGATTTCCCGTGGTCCACGTGAGCCACAATGCTAAAATTTCGAATTGTTTCAATTGATTGTGCCATTCTTTCTTCGTTTCCGTATGTTTGCGAGTACTATCTGCGCATCCTCTATACGTTTAGCGTGCCGAAGATGCGGAAGGAGAAGGGTGACGAGTTTCTCAAGCGACTGCGCCTCGTTTATTGAAACTCGCCACACGTCTTCTTTCCATTCCCATCCGTAATCATTCTCCCCCTTCCGGGCAATAACCCGCGACTTACTGCGCAGCCCATAGCGCAAGAACAACGCGTGAATATCGGCAAGAATATCCGCGTCATAGGCATCTATTTTAAAACGCCCGCGGCCTTGATTGAGTCCAAACGTCCCCTCCGCATCGATATACCCTGCCGTGAAAGCCCATAATAGCCTTTCACGGGATAAAAGCCAGCGGCGAATCGACTCTGGATACTTCCCAAGTAGAAAGGAAAACGACATATCCAAGTAGCATGTGGTCTGGATACTCCGCACATTTCGAGAAAGCGTCACTTTCCCGTACTTCTCAAACAGACTCTCGAATAACCGCACTTGAATTTCGTGAGTCGTATGCGAACGAACGACTATAGTTTCCGAAGCGCCTTTTGGTATGTACGCGTTAAGATCGCCATACTTGAAACCAAGCAGGTACGCTTTTTCAGCATTGGATCCGTCAAATGACCGTCGAGGGTATCGGGTTTGGGCGGCGCTTTTTGATTTCAATGTGATGCCCGCCTCTTTAAGACGCGTGCGTACAGTTACTCCGTCACAGCCGTATTGAGCACCGATCTTCTGAGGCGACAGCCGTTCCGTTACATACAACCGTCTCAGCTCATCTTCAGGTATGAGAATTTTCGCTCTCCCCATTGTCGTCTAGTATAGCATTATACGATGATTAGTTGTGCTACCACTGTGAATTATCTGATAGAAAGGAACATCCTCTCGACGCTTTACGACGCGCCAAAGACCGGCCCTATGCTGTGTGCAACACCGGTGTTACACACATATGTCCGTACAAATTCAAATTAAAGCGCCTGAGCTTACTGCGTGGCATTCCCATTAAGATACACATGGTTTTTGTCCTCGGCGTAAGCTTTGTAGGCAAAGAACCGGTCGACTACGCCACTAGTCTTGTCTGGAAAAATGCGGAATGTTTCCGGGTCAGCATCATGTATCGCGAAGCCATCGAAAAATACTCTGTCCTTATCTTTCGCGTAACCCTCCCCTAAAACGGTAAACGTCGGGGCATCGATATCTCCAACAACGTTATAAGGATCGCCAAGACTACCAATATCTCTACCTCCGAAAAACAACGTATCACCGTCAAGGGCATAATACGTGTCCATTCCGTCCTCCAAAATAGGTGTGAACGTTGCCGGATTTGCGCCAGAAACCTTCGCGAGAGGGTATACATAGATGCCGTTCTTATCTTTAGCCCAATTCCAAGTACCGTTCATAATAGCGAATGTCGCGGGATCGGCACCGTCCAATTTATGAAGAAGACCAACTTGACCATCTATCTGATATACACCGCCCTCGTCCTTGAACCAGTCTTGACCGCCCAAGTATGCGAACGTTGCGGGATCAGCTCCGATTACCTGGATACCATTAACATCACAGTCCTCTGGATTGTACACATGATACTTGTCCTTAGCGACACGCTTGCCTATCCAATCTCCGTACTCTGAAGTAAAAACATCCGAGGTGGAGAAAATGGGTTGAAAAGATTCTGGGTCAGCATCTGGAATCCGTTTGTCTCTGCAATAGACGCTATACGCATCTTTTGCAAATGGGTAGTTCACACCTTTTCTATCGTTCACGCTGTCATAACCCTCAAGCGGAATTAATTCATACGTGTTGGGATCTGCTCCTCCAATGATGACTCCTTCGAAAAATACGTGTGCAGCATCCTTTCCGATACGGTTGTCTTCTGTTGATACGAGGAAAGACTTGCGATCGGCAGCCGAAATAGCAGCGTCGTAGTAAGAGAACCCGTCAATCTCTCTGGAAGAAAGGCTGCGTTTGTCAAGAAGCTTATTATAAACAACCTCGTCGAGATAACGATAGTAAACCGAACCGGCGTATTCGTGATAGAAAGACGAAGTCGCTACAGAGAGCGAAATCCAGTATGGCGAGGATTCCCCACCTTTGGTCGAAGCGACTGGTCCCGCAACGGAAACCGTTGTCGTAGCAGGCGCCGTCGTTACCGGCGCAGAATGCGTAAACCCGAAGAATCCGCCAATCGCACTCATGAGCGCGATAAAGCCAGCGGCGAGACTATGGAGAAAACCCATGGAGATATGGTACCACGCGAGTGGACTACGGTTGGGAATGTGTGATATCCACAAAAGTCCGGCGCGGCGAAGCCGGCTTCACGACGCGCCAAAGGCGGGCAGGATGCGTGCCTTGGCGAAGCGGTGGAGCGCAGCGCGCATGTCGCGAAACTCCTCATTGCCAAAGAGCGCGAGCGCGGACGCGACAACTACAAGCCCGACGATACCAGCCACGAAGCCGTGCGTGAGGACGGCGACCAGCGACGTGAGCGGCTCGATGTTACCCATGACGCTGAGCGTCGCATAGGCCGCCACCGACCCCAGGAATGTCGCGATGACTCCTTCTGCAAAAGGCCGAGCGAGTGAGCGGTTGAACCCGGGCGCGACCGAGCGCATCGCAAGCAGCAAGAAACCGGCTGTCACGAGCTGCCCGAGCACGACCGCGACCGCGAAGACGAGCACGATATTCCCGGTGACGTCTCCGACGCGGAAAATCGTGCCGAAGAGCGAAAGCGTATCGGTCGCGCGGTGCAGATAATACAAGCCAGCCGCCGCGACCACCACCGAGACCGCGCCGCCGATGAGCTGGTAGATGAGCGGACGCCACGACTGCTTGGCGGCATAGAGCGCGCGCGAAAGGAGGAGGATAAGCCCCTGCGCAGCAAGCGCGATGATGAGGATGGCGAAGGTCGCAGCCGTGAGGCGCGTGTCGTCCCAGTTGAACCGGCCGGTGCCGAGCACGACACGGACCAGATGCGCGCGCAACACGATAGCAAGCCCGAAGACGATGACCGACCAAAGCACAAGGTGCCGTGCTGCCGCTGAGAGCACTTTCGTGAACTCTTCCCGGTCTCCCTTCCCCGAAAGCTCCGAGAGCACCGGGAACGCTGCCACTGCATAGGAGGAGCCGATGAGCGCGAGCGGCACCGCCTCCAGGTTCGTCGCAAAGGTGAAGACAGAGATGATGCCATGCCCGGCGCGAGCAGCGAGGATGGTGATGGCGAACCCGACCGCCGAGCCCACCCCGAGCGCGAGCGTGCGTGGGACTGAGTCCCGCATGATCGGCCCGACGATACGCCACGAGGGCCACACGAGCCGCGGCATAAGCCGCGCGCCCGCCACGATCGGCACGTGGATGATCAGGTACGCGAACGCGCCCAGCAAAACACCATATCCGATTCCCACGAGCCCGAAGCGCGGATAGAGCGCGACCGCTCCGAAGATGATACCCAGGTTGTACAAGACCGGCGAAAGCGCGTAGAGCACGAAGCGCCGGTGCACCTGCGTCACGCTCGCGAAGATGCCCGAGATCCCGAGCAAGATCGGCTGGAGCAAAAGCAGTCGCACGAGGAGCACGAACGCGTCCGCGTACTGCGACACGGCGAAGGTCGGGAAGATGCGGAAAAGTACCGAGGGCGCGATGAACGCGAGCACAGCCGCGATTGCTCCGCCGAAGATGAGCAGGAACGACGAGGCGTGCGAGATGAGCGTGCGCGCTTCCTCCTCCGAATCGCTCGCGATGCGCGGAATCAGTACATACGCGGAGACGAGCGACGCGACGAGCGTGAAGACGAGATCAGGAATCTCGAACGCCGCGTAGTAGAGGTCGAGCGGGGCCGACGCACCGAAGACGTGTGCGAACGTGCGGTCACGGACGAGTGCCAACACTTGCGACGCGAACGTCAATAACGCAAGCCAGTACGCGGCCTGATGCAGTCCGCGTACTGGCTTTGCGATGCGTTGGAGGAACTTCCGCACCATTGCCTCTTACTGCTTCCCGGAAAGCGTCGGGAGCGTATCGGCGTTCAGAGAGCTCTTGGTGCTTGCGGTTTGCACGAACGGGTTTGTCCCGTTGTCGAGCGCTGCGATGTTTGCGGCCACGGCCTGGGCATTCTCAGCCGAGAGCTTCGAGACTGCCCGGAGCTGATCCGCAGCTTGCGCGTACTGGTTCGCATTCGCGTAGGCGACCGCCAGGAAGTAGCGCGCATTCGCGTAGGTCGGGTTGAGGGCGACTGCCTGCGAAAGCGCGTCAATGGCACCCGCGAAATCTCCCTTCCCTTCGCGCAATACGCCAACCTGCAAGAGCACGGATGGGTCATTCGGTGCGAAATACGCTGCCGATTCCGCCTCCTTGAGCGCCTCATCGGACTTTCCGAGCTGTGCCTCCAGCTGCGAGAGCAGGAAGATGGCTTGCGTGTAATCGGCCTTGAGAGCTATCGCTTTCTGCAGGAGCGGCTCAGCATCCGCATACGACTGGTTCGCGATAGCGAGCTGTGCGAGCGTGAACGGGATGACCGGGCTCGTGGGATCAAGCGCCTGCGCCTTCCCGTACGCTTCCTTGGCTGCCTCATACGCGCCCTGCACCTTCAGCGGGACGACTGTCTGATAGACACTCCCGAGCACGAACCAGTTTCGATACTCGTCGGGATTGAGCTTCACTGCCGCCTGCCCTGCCGAAACGCTTTTCGATATGAGGGACTGCAGCTCCTGCTGGACTTTGCTCGTGGATTGCGCTGATGCGCTCTGGATGAGCTGGCTCATGCGAGCAGTGCCGATGAGCGCTTCTGCGCGGTACGCATCGTCGCTCGCTACGAGCAAGAGCGCCTGAGCAGCTGCCGCATCCGCGGTCTCAAGATCCCCAGCAGAAACCGCGTTGCTGACACGGAGCATATCCACCTGCGCGATGTAGCGTTCGACGACCAGGTACGCGGCTCCGACCGAGGCGAGCAAGAGCAGCGTAAGCGCAAAGACGATGACAAATCCGATGCGCGGACTCTGGGCGAAGGTCACGCCCACCTGCCCGCGCGGCTCGAAGTAGCGCAAGACGGAAGCGAAGAGGCCGGCGAGTACGAACGCGAGCACGATGAGAGCCGGACCAGGCACCTGGAAGATGAGCTGCAGCATGAGGTACACGGTGCCGACGAACGTCACGACTGCGATCGCGCGCATGGATGGATCTTCCGCTTCACGCATGAGAAGCGCGCGCAGTCCGAAGAAGAGGAGCGCGCCGAAGAAGAGGAACCAGGCGAGCATGCCCACGACGCCAGTCGTCACGAACGAGGTAGGAACGAAGCCGATACCATTCGAAAAGTCAGTATTCCAGAACTGCGTGGTGTTTATAGAGGCGTCACGGAATGCGAGCCACTGCTGAGAGAACGTATTCGGCCCGGAGCCGAATAGCGCCTCAGTCTTGTACGTCTGCTTCCCTACACCGATTGTCGCTCCCCAAGACGGACGCACATCAAGCATCTGCACCTTGAGCGCGTTATCAAGCACGCCCGCGACGGTCGAGCCGCCGATGATAAAGAAGACGGAAACCGCGAGCACCACGAGCGGCATGCCGATCTGGGATCGAGACGTACCCCCTTCATCAAACACCACCTCTTCGGTGCTCACTTCGACCTCCTCATCATCGGCGTCGACTTCATCGAGCTCGAACGAAGTTTCCGACGCGTTCGAGACACGTCGCATGACCCCCTCCACGAAGAGGCCGAGCGCCGTGAGGCCGACCAAGACCCACGTGAGCGTGTTGTTGGCAAGTGCCAAGAAGAAAAGCGCGACCACGGTCATCACGCCGAGCATGGCAGACACGCGCGACGAGAGCTGCAAGAAGCGAGATGCGAGAAGTGTCATCACCACACCCAAACCGAGGAGGGCTGCAAGATCCGCAAACGAGCCGACAATCGAGAACGCCGGATCTATCGAGCTCGAGACGTTGCCCACGACGAGAATGGCGAGCTGTGCGAGAAGAACCACACCGACCAATGTCGCGCCCGTACGCAGGAATGAGCGATACTGCTCCGCGCGCCGCACGACGAGTGCCGCAAGCGCCCCGAGAAAACCGGCTATCAGCATGAAGCCGAAGGTATCGGTCTCAAACGCATGACCGAAGACCGAGATGGTAGCTGGTGCGCTAGAGAAAATGGTGGAGATACCGTACGCGATCGGCACGAGCCACAATGCGCCGAGGAGCGGGAGTGGCGGCGCTACGATATTGCCGAGCGTCAGGCGCGCGAGCACGTAAAGAATGAACGTGACGATGACCCCGAGCGCGAACACTGAAGCTTTCGTATAAAGGAACGGGACTGCTGCGAGCGGAACGAATGCGACGACCGCCAGGAACACGGTGGCAAGAAGCGCCCAGAACGCCGCCGACTCAAACGACCACCGGCGCGTGGAAACCGACAAGAAACGTGACATGCGAAAAAGTGCGTGAATGCGTTTATTAATAACGTATGTAGATAGTATACCGCACCCCCGCGACACCTGGCGCGCAAATAGCTGACTTATGCACACCAAGACGCCGCGACCCGCGCCTTTGGCGCGGGTCGCGGATGTTGCCGGAGCCCTAAGACTCCGGAGACCGAGCTGATAAGCCGAATTCTGTTTCCGCGCGCCGCTTCGCGGCGCGCGGAAGACGATCATTTATCTGGGACCGCCGTTACCGACAGCCTCGAGCGGCACTCGCCGATCCTGCCCGCCGAAGGCGGGCAGGATCGGCGCACGGCCTTGCACAGTGGTAAGGATTTTGCCGTTTCACCCGCATGTTTCCATGCGATTCTCCCCGAAGGGAGCCTTGTCCTTTCGGACTTGGCGTCACTGCTCGCACCTCTCGCCTCGCGGCGGACGGGCGTTACCCGCTACCGTGCTGCGGCGCAAAACGCCGCCTGTGTTCGGACTTTCCTCACGCAGCCGAAGCTGCGTGCGATCGCCTTGCTCAGTCCGAGTATATTATGCCACGTACAAAAACTGTACACAAGAGGCGCGGCCGTGCCGGCCGCGCCTCTAAGGCCGATAACTCAACATCATCTGACTAGATATCCGAGAAATGTATTTGTGCACGATTGCATTTGGGTACCATATACACAACTTCCATCACACCGGTACCATGACCATATCGATGCCATAGCGCACACGTTCGTCTGGCACGTAGACTGTGTGGTAAGGGCCATCCCTATCCCACTGTAATTGTACGTGGAACCTGCCGAAGTCTTTAGGCATCCTAGTGCACTAATTTGGTATAGACCCGAAGACTTCGATACGCTTCCTCCTGCCTGCCACGTCCCATTGCCACTCGCGTCCGAAGTAAGCACTTTGCCGGCGCCAGCACCGCTCGTGAGCTGGAAACCAGTCGCCCTTACGGTCCCGTTCACATCCAGCTTCTGTCCCGGATTTGTCGTGCCGATACCGACGTTGCCGTTGGGTACGAGGAGCACGCTCCCGGTTCCCGAGATGCCCAGCCCGTTCACGGTCAAGTTGCCGGGCTTAATCTCGCCAGTCGGGCTCATGGTGAGCGGGGCGTACGCATCGCCTGCGGGCGGTGCGGAAGAGGGCTCGGTGAAGGCGGCGAGGCTCTGAAGGGAAACGG
>JAJYJQ010000025.1 GCA_021789225.1 bacterium
CGCGCCGCTGCGCGGCGCGCGCTTCCGGCGAGATTGCTTGCGAGAAATGCGCAGTATTCACCGCATTCGGGACTAGTTCGATGTCTCCTCGATATCCAAGGCGCTGTGCTCGTGCGCCGAGATAGGTACTGATGACTGTCAGCGCATCAGCAAAACGGAGGGCGAGCCGCCACGAAATGTCCACGAGACCGAGCCACTTGGTACGCAGGTAACGTTCTGAATCACCTTCTTGCAACGTGAGCACGATGGGAACGTGCGGTCGGATAAACCAATTCGCAATGTACGCTGCACCACTCCCATAAGTCGCCATCATGCCCCAGAAGAGATCGTAGCGATGCGTACGATTGAGCTGCCACGCCTTGAACGCCCCGCCCCACGGGAGCCAGAGCTTATCGAGAAGCGGGATGCCCAAACCTATGCGATGGATCGTAACCCCACCAATCTTTTCGGTTGACGAAACAGAGCGCGAAAACCGCGCCGTAATGAGGTCAAACTCGTAATCGTCGGCAAGGCGATCGGTGATTTCTTTAAGAGCGATTTCCGCGCCACCTACGAACGGCAGATATGCGGTCGAAAAGATGAGAACTCTCTTCATTGCTTCGCGGCGATGGACGCGCTGATGTACTCCTCGAGACTTTGCTTCGGCTCCCAGCCGAGCTCACGTACTTTCGACGTGTCGATTTCAGAACCCATGCGGTTCCCCGGGATCGCAGGCGCCATCTGCACCTCCCCGCCGAACATCTGCGCCACTTCGAGAATCGAATAGGACTGCTCGTTTCCGATGCCGAAATCGTCGCCCGTTCCATCGGCACCGACGCGCACAAGCCCGTCGATGATGTCGTCGATGTAGGTAAAATTTCTGCGCTGCGTTCCGGGTGCATTCACGGTGAGCGGCTCGCCAGCGAGCGTCTTCTGACGGAAGATCTCGATGACGGTGCCATACGAGCCCGCGCGTTCGCCAGGACCATACACGTTGTAGAAGTAGGTAATCGCGTATGGCAGCCTGTACCACACACCATAGTTGCGCACGAGCTCGGTGTTCGTTGCTTTCGTCCAGGCATACGGACTCTGGTCGCGGCCGAGACCGCCATCGCCGAATTTCGTAGAGGATCCCGCGTACACGAGCTTGCCGCCTTTCTTGCGCCAGAATTCGAGCACGCCGAAGGTGCCCGCCTTGTTCAAATCCCAGACAACCGCCGGCTCAGTGAGGCTTCGCTCTACGCGCGAATACTCCCCGAGGTGGTAGATGAGATCGGGGGTTTCGGGAACGAGCTTCTCGATGTCTTTGGTGTGCCCTTCGCGATACTCGACACCAGGGACGTGATTGTCTTTCGAACCGGTGAAGTAATTGTCGAGCGAGATGACGCGGTGACCCTCCGCCACGAGGCGCTTGCACAGGTGCGAGCCGATGAAGCCGGCGCCGCCGGTCACGAGGATGAGTTTTTTGTCCATGCGGAAAGGATACTACACGTTCGCTAAAGCACCATGAACGCTGCGCCCGCAGCCGCTACAGCCCCGAGAAGCCAGTGCCAGTGCGCCGCAAGGAATCCCCCTTTCCCGCTGTCCGCAACAGAGGCGCTCAGCGCTGTGGAAGCGAGCGGCTCGGACACAGCGCCGGTAGACATCGCCGTGGCGGCCGTTTGCGGCTGCATAGGCGCCCCCGCGGCGCCGGTTTCTGCCGGCGCCGCGGGGGCTAGTACTGCTGTCTCTTCATGGGCGTGTACGTATGCGTTAGTGGTATGGGGTTTCCGGCGAGCTGCAGGGCTGGGTCCCTGTACCCTTTGAGAACCAGAGGTCTCCCCGGAAAGTTGCGGGGTGCTCGTTGCCGTGTCGGCTGCAGCGTGCGGCACATAGCGCGCGGCGATGACACCACTCGGATACGTGAGTGTCGCATCAAGCGCGATCGGCATGTTCATGACCGTAAACGGAAACAAGGCACTCGCCTTCGGCAAGAGCGTCGTACCAAGAGGAATCGTGAAGATGCCGGCACTCGAGGTGATCCGCCACCCGGAGAGGTCGAGCTCTTCACTCGCGTCGTTTGCGAGCGTCATACCCTCCCCAGACACCGCCGCGATACGTACGGACGCGTCTTTTACGACGACCGTAATCTTGTCGCGCGCTGACACTGCCCCGTCGCTCGCCGTCGCCACGATACGGTATGTGCCTGGATAGTGGAATATTTTCGTTACGCTGCTCCCTTCGCTCCCAGACCCATCGCCGAAGCTCCACAAGATGCGCGCCACGGAGTCCACACTGCCGCCCTTCGTTTTCACCGCCGCACTCACGACGAATGGCGCTTCCGTACATGCGGTCTTTTCTGCCTCGATGCGTACGGAGATGCTCGAGGGCGGCGGCGCGTACATCGCGCTGCCGGATGCCGGCGGCTCTGCCGGGGTTGATGAGGCTTCTTCTGGCGTACCGGTCGCTGCCGCTACGGCTTCCCCCACCGTGATGAGCGGCTTGATCTCGTCAAACGTACTCTGCCCGATACCTTTGACCTTCATGATGTCTTCGATGGTCGCGAACGATCCGTTCGCGACACGATAGTCGATGATAGCTTGCGCCTTCGTCGCACCGATACCTGGCAAGGTATCGAGTGTTGCCGCATCAGCCGTGTTGATATTGATAAGCGCCGCCGCGTGCACGAATGCGGGAATGATAAAAGATAAGAGCCCAAGAACCAGAGTCTTGTAGTACATGCGAGCACCTGTTAGTGGGTAACGTCAGGCCTCCCCGTCGAGGATCTTTCGCAATTGGTCTTCAGGCACCTCGAACGGTGGCTTCTTTTCGGCGCTCGGTTTTGGCTGTGGTAGCTCGGTGGCGCTCTGGCGCGGCGGCTCCGCCGCCGCGGTTTTTTCTTCTTTCGATACTATAGCATCCTGCTCGCCCTTCTTGAGCACGCCCGCGAGCGCATCTTTGAGCGACTGCTGACGCACGGACTGCGTCTGCTGTTGCGAGGTGCGGATGGTGTGCGTCATAGAGCGGATCATCGCTTTCAGATCATCGGGTGATTTTTCAGGAGCCGCATCCCGGCGCGGCATCGGAGACGGCGCCTTCGCTCGTGCGAACATATCTTCTCGCGACGTGCCCTGGTATCCTCTCACGTTGTTCTCGCGAGACGGCTTTTCTCGGCGTATCTCATGCGCCTCTCGTGCCTGCAGTTTTCGGAACGCGCCCTGTGCATTCCCGTTCCCGCCATTTCCATTCCCGTTTCCGTTCGGCTCAGGAGTGGGTGTCGAAAGCTCTGCGGCGATAGCAGCCTCGATTTCAGCGCGCGTATGTCCGAACTGCGCGCGCGACGCTGCGACGACCTCCGGCTTGAACGTGCGTGCCGGAGATTCGATCGGCGGAATCGTTATCGCGGAAAACGGCCGCGAGCCGACGCCATCGATCATGAGCGTGAGATAGATCTGTGCAAACCCGAGATTCACGAGGTCTTCTTTCGTGAATTCCGGCATGAAGACCGTCTCCAGCACCTCCGCATCGAAGGGGCCGACACGGAACGCGACCGTGGTGCCGACGTTGCCGAAGACGGCCGCACGCACCTGCTCGTCCATCTGCTCGATGTACTGGTGCGCGATGACAAGGTTGAGCTTGTACTTACGCGCCTCGGAGAGAATCTCGGCAAACGTCTCGTTCGCGAAGTTCTGGAACTCGTCCACGTAGAAGTAGAAATTCGGCAGCCTCGCCATCTGCGAAGGCGGCACATCTGCCCGGCTCATCGCCGCGAGGAAAATGCGGGTCGTGAGCATGGAGCCCAAGAGCTGCATGTTCGTGTCGCCCACGAGCCCTTTGGAGAGATTCACGATGAGGATTTTCTTCTGGTCCATCATCTCCCGGATGTCGAAGGAGGATTCCGACTGCCCGACGATGTTCCTGATGAGCGGATTGCTCGTGAATTGGCCGATCTTATTTTGGATGGCCGGCGTCGCTTCCTGGGTGTAACGGTCGGTGTAGCCGGCGAATTCTTTCGTCCAGAAATCCTTCACGAGCGGGTCCTTGATATTGTCCACCACCTTTTTCCGGTACGCCTTGTCGGTGTACATGCGGTTGACACCCAAGAGCGTCGCGCCCGGGTATTCGAGGAGCGCGAGGAGCGTGTTCGAGAGGATGTATTCCATACGCGCGCTCCACGCGTCTTGCCATATTTTCTTGAAGGTGGCCATGAGACCGGAGACCACGAGATGGCGTTTGTCGTACCCGACGTCTTCCATGACGTTGAAGGCAATCGGCTGCTCCATATCAAACGGCGCGAAATACACCACGTCCTTGGCGCGCTCTTCGGGAATGTACTCCAGCATGCGCTCGGCAAAGGAGCCGTGCGGATCAATAACCGCCAACCCTTCCCCGTTTCTGATGTCCTGGATCGCCATGTTTTCGAGCATGGTCGATTTGCCCATGCCCGTCTTGCCGATGACGTACATGTGGCGCGAACGGTCTTTCTGCTTGATGCCGAAGGGCACACGCTTCCCCCGCGAGTCGGTCGCGGCGAAATACGTGACTCGTTCAGGGTTGTCCATTGCCATAAGTATAACGCAAACACCCGGCGCGCGAAGCGCGCCGGGTGTTTGCGTTGTGCGGTTACGCGATCGGCGAAGGCTCCTGTGGCGGCATGCCCTGGTGTGCCGGCTCCGCGCTGTACGGAGATGCTACCGCGCCGGCCATATGCTCTGTTCGAGCTGCACGCGCAGCCACCTGGCGCGAGCGGAACATGACCCCGATGCTGACCACCACGATACCCAGTATCGCGAAGATGTACGCGTACCACGCCGAAGGCAGGCCGAGGAAAGGCGTGAGGAGGACCAAGATACCCGTGAGGATGAGCGTGCTTTCAGCGGACATGCCGCTACTATAGCAAGCACCCGCCGAAGCGACAAATGTGCGCACGTCTGAAGAGGCGTAGCGACTCTAGAACTCGTTGAACTTCGGCATGACGTTCACGATGAAGGAGCCGAGGGCGCTGCCCACCCCCTGACAATAGAGGGTGTAGACGGTCTGGTTGCTTACCCCCGCGACATCGGTGTAGGTGCCGGACGCATTACAGGAATCAACCGACGCGTCCTTGAGATTGATGAGCATCTTCCCATTCTTATCTATCTCGCACTTCCCTGTCTTCACGAAACTATCCAGCGTATTGTACCCCTGGACCGACCACGAAAGCTTGATGGGCGTAGCCACAGACGATACGCGATTGGGCGAGGCGGTGAGCGTACCGGTTGGTTGTATCACGCAGCCATCGGTGCTCCCGCTCCCGCCACCAGTGCCGCCATTCCCTTGTCCCTGCGACTGGCTGGCGACCGTGATAAGCGGGCAGTTCGCCACGCTCCCTCCCGCTGAAACCGAGGCCGAGTGAGAGCCACCTATGGTCGGGATTGGAACCGAGTTTGTCGTCACTGACGAGGAGACACCATCAACCGTCCAGTGATAGGGATCCTTGCCCGGTGTCGCGGTGAAATTGCCTCCGGTTTGCGTGCACGCAAGGCCGCTCGAATTCACCGTTACCGTAGCGGACGAGGTGACCGCTGCGCTGCCGTCGGTCGGCGTACACGAGAGCGTATAGGTCGTGGTCGTCACCGGCGTGACCGAGACACTGCCACTCGTCGTACCGCCCGTAGTGACGCTGTTATCGATGACACAGCTTTTCGTCAGATGCGAGTCCCACGAGAGGGTTGCGGAAGCGCCGGCGATGATGGTGGTCGGTTGCGCAGTAAGCGTGGCCGAGGCAACGACAGCACAACTTGAGTACGCATAGCTACCACTCAGCGTGCCGTCGGTACAGGTGCGCGTCTGTGCCTGACAGTTTGCCGGGGCCATGACTGAGGAGGACTGGTACGCCGTTACCGACGAGCCGCTCTGGAGCGTGCCGCCCCACGGGAGCGTGCAGGTCGTCGGATACACGGTGTAGGGCATGGAATAATTACGATAGTGCGAAGCCCGGCAGTCACTTTCAAAACCATCGCATGCCGCAAAGACGGCATTGTAGCCGCCTCCAGAACTTGGAGCCGCAAAGACCTGGGTTACCGTGCCGAACATGGGGAATAAAGCATTACCCACATCTAGGTAGCCGCTGCCGCTTTTTTCAAACAGCTGTTTCGTCGAGCCGTTGATGGTTGCTTTTAGCGCGATGGTTCCAAATGTATTACCGCACCACAATGAGCCGCCAGCTCCGTACGCAATGATCCGCCCTCCCGGAGAGTACGTCGTTTTGTCCAGACTGACGCTATAGATTGCATGATTTCCACTAGAAGACCAAGAGGTGTTCAAACCTGTATCTCCTACGAGAAAGGTGTCCGCCTTGGCCGCGGGAACGCCGACCGCAAAGAATCCGCTTCCCGCAATGAAAAGCATGGCGATAGTAAGAGCTTTCTTGCGCTTGATCTTGATAGCGACTACCACGAGCGCGCCGACCAGGAGCACAACGACACCTGCCAGCAGCAGATATTTCAGATAGTCGGGTCGCGCCGTCGGGACCTGCTGACTTGTTATGGCGAAACTTTTCTGGTCGAGCGTATCCCCTTTGCCGTCCTGGATGCTCACCGACACGTTCGGGTTCAGACAATCTGCCGCTATCGGGAGCGCGAACGTCGGCGTCAACACACTCTGATCTAATCGCTGGGAAAGCTCACCGCACGTCTCGCCAGCGGCATTCTTAACCGTGATGGCGACTGACATGTCACCGTTATCGGTCGCTCCTAGTCTTGACCCGGGGAAATTATCCGCTGAAGGCGACCAGAAGAACGACACTTCTGCCGTGTCACCTTTCTGATAGTAATCCTTGTCCAGGCGCAGATTCTGGATCGTGGCACTCAGTCCGCGAACGACATAATGAAAGACGACCTTGTTGGAGATTGTCCCACCCTTCGCATCTTGCAGTATCAGCATAGCGTCATAGGCTTGTGGCGCCTGCACATGGGGAACGGTGAGCGTTATCTCTTTCTTTTCTTGCGCCTTGAAATGTACCGCTGCTTGTTCTGCGGAGCCTGCGTTCACCTCTTCGCCGAACGTGGATCTCTGATACACGCTGAACTTCGGCGTGACCGCCATAGTGCTTGCCGCGTGGTTGACGACCTCGCAGGTAGCGGTAAGAGTCTCTTCAGGCTTAATGTCGACACCCTGATCAGGAGCGTACATCTTGTCCTTTGGTTCTCCTGCAACTTGCAGGTAGCATGATTGCGGTTTGATTTCGACGTATTGGTTATCGCCCTTGAGAGTCACCTCGCCGGGGTTTGCAAGCGCAAGCATCATGCCGTTGTGATTTTTCGCGACGAGCCAGATCTGGTACTCGCCCGCGAGATACGACGGGGCCGTGTAATCGATTTGCCGGGAGACCGTCTGATTTTCTCCCAAGCTGACCACCTCCGCATAGACATGCTCGTCTATGATGCTTTGCCCGTTCACCCCTTGCTGGATCAGGTCCACCGCGTACTGGATGTCTGGCTGGATATTTTCCCGGTTTGAAAGGTCGAAGGAGAGCGTGACAGTATTGTCCGACTGCGTGACGATGCGCGCGTTGTATATGTTGACCGTCGCGACCGTGACCGCCGTCGCGGGCGTCGAGCTGGATGTGGCCGAGACAGGTGCCGCCGCGTCCGTTTGCGCGTGCGCCGTGGCGCCGACTGCGAACAAACCGACCAGGGAGAAGAGCGCGAGCGTCTTTGTAAAGGTATTCATTGTATATGAGCTATTTCGTAGATATCTATAAAGTATAAATCATGCCCGCGATGGTCCTTTCCCTTCGTGTGGACAGTTATGGCGCGACGATGACGACAAATTCGCCGCGGATCTCGTCGGGATGGGAGGCAAAGTAGGCGGCGACTTCAGAGGCAGAACCCGTGATGAGCGACTCGTGGAGCTTCGTGAGCTCGCGCGCAACGACCACCTGGCGCTCGGGAGCGAGCACCTCGGCAAGCGAGGCGAGCGCTTTCTCGATGCGGTGCGGGGATTCGTAAAAGACATAGGCACGCGAAGCGTCCGCGATTTCTGCAAAGAGTGTCTGGCGGCCTTTCTTGTGCGGCAGAAAGCCGAGGAATGTAAACTCGGCGACCGGCACGCCGGCGATGGAGAGCGCAGCGGTAAGCGCGGCCGGACCGGGAATCGCTTCGATGCGTGCCTCCGGCAGCTCACGGCGCACGAGCGCGACGAGCTCGCTGCCCGGGTCGCTGACGCCCGGCGTGCCCGCGTCAGTCACGAGCGCGACCTGCTTCCCTTCCCGAAGAAGCCCGAGCACGCGCGCGCCTCCGGCGCGCGCGTTCTGCGCATGAAAGATGACCAGCGGCTTTTCTATCTCATACCGCGCGAGGAGTTTTGCCGTCACACGCGTGTCTTCGCAGGCGATCACGTCCGCCGTGCGCAGCGTCTCCAGCGCCCGGAGCGTGATGTCCCCCAGATTCCCTATCGGCGTCGCGACCACAGAGAGCGTTCCCATACAGCTACAGAGCCTTCCCTGCACTTGCAAACGGAGCAGCTTCTATGTGCTTCCCTGCGATGAGGTCGGCAACTTTGTAGATGTCGCCCGCACCCATAGTCATGACAGCGTCGCCCGCGTCGGGATACTCTTCCAAGTACGCCGCGATCTCATCAAACGAGTCCATCGCATGTGCATCAACACCGTGCGCCTGGATGCGCTCGGCAAGCGTGCGGTTCGATATGGTGCCATCATCTTGCTCGCGTGCGGCGTAGATAGGCGCAATGATCACGTCGTCGGCGCCCGCAAACGCATTCGCGAATTCATCGAGCAAATCGCGCGTACGGCTGAAGAGATGCGGGTGGAAGACGACAAACACTTTCCCCGAGGTCTTTACCCGAAGCGCCTGGACCGTCTCGCGCACCGCGGTCGGATGGTGGGCGTAGTCGTCGTACACATCTGCCCCGCGCTCAGTCTTCCCCTTGTATTCAAAGCGTCGCCATGTGCCGTGGAAAGCGACGAGTGATGCGGCAATGGATTCGTTGACAATGTTCGGCAGCACCGCTCGCGCGGCCGCAGCGGCAGCGCGAGCATTCATCTGGTTGAACGCGCCCGGCAAAAGGAGCGAGAACGCGGGCTCGGCGGTGTAGTCGACGATGCGCGCGGCCGCAACAGAAAGGAGCGGCGCGATGTTTGGGTCGCTCGGGTTCGTGATAATCGCCCCATGCGCCGGCACCTTCGCGATCGCCTTGCGGAAGGTCTCCTGCAGAGCTGCAAGCGATGGGAAGAAATCTGTGTGATCCCACTCGAGATTGTTCACGACGAGCACCTCCGGCGAGAGCTCGAGCAGGTGATCGCGGTACTCGCACGCCTCGACCACGAAAAGGTCGCTCTGCCCCGCCACATAGTTACTACCAAAATCTTTCACGATGCTGCCGACGACGACCGTAGGCGATGCGCCTGCATCGATGAGAATCTTCGCGAGCATGCCGGTGGTCGTCGTCTTGCCGTGTGTCCCTGCGACCGCCACCGTGCGCTTAAGCGCCGTGACTTTTCCGAGCATTTGGAAATAAGAGTACTGAGGCACCCCGCGGCGAGCCGCTTCTGCGCGCTCGGGGTTTTCTGCGAGGACGGCATCGCTATAGATAAGTGCGTCGATATCCTCCGGCACATTCTCTGCTGCCTGCACGAAGGAGACCACGATGCCTTGCCTGGCGAGCAAGTCGGTCGTGGGCGATGCTGCACGATCCGACCCAGAAACAGCCACGCCCTCCCGCGCCAAAAGCTGCGCGAGCGCGCTCATCCCGATGCCACCAATCCCCACAAAATGTGCTTTCCGAATTTCCACTTCACTCATGATGCCCCTACTGTACCACCTCTATCGCATCCGCGCTCTCGGGCCACAACGACGCGACGCGTGAGCGAAACGGTGCTGAGTCTTTCGTGATGGCGAAGTGCAGTTCCCCTTTCCCCGCCGCTTCATGCGGCCCGAATTGCTCCTCGATGCGCGCTGACACAGCGTGTGCCGGATCGAAGACCCGCACAGCACCACCGAGCACGCGCTCAAAAACTGGCGTGACGAGCGGATAGTGTGTGCACCCAAGCACGAGCGTATTGCCCTCTGCGGACACGCCGGCAAATGCATTGCGCACTATGCGCTCAAGCTCCGCCTCGCTCGCACCAAACTCGATTGCGCCGGCGAGCTCAGGTATTGCGACCGTCGCGAGCTCCTTCCCCGCCATGCCGAACCCTTGCTGATACAAACCTGCGCGAACCGTTGCCGGGGTCGCACACAGAAGCACGCGCTCGTCCCGATCGCGGAAATGGCGCACCGTCGGGCCGACCATCTCGATCAGCGCATCGGGCGTGATGTCGAGCGTATCAAAAAGCGAGACCGCGAGCGCCGCCGACACGCTGTTACAGGCCGAGACGATGCGCGCCGCGCCGCGCGAGCGGAGAAACTGTATGTTGCGCACCGTGAGCGCCGAGAGCTCTTGCTGTGATTTCTCACCATAGGGCGCGTTCGCTATGTCACCCAGATAGAGAATGTCTGCCTGTGGCAGCCGCGCGCGAATCTCTTTCAGCACCGACAGCCCGCCCGAACCCGAGTCAAATATGCCGATCATGGATAATTCGGGGGCGTGTCCGGCCGATAGTCAAAGTGGAAATACTCGCGACGCTTGCCAAGCCTGAAGCCACGGCGCTGCATGAGATCAGCCATATACTCTTGCAGTGCCTGAAATCGTTTCGCGGCTTCGTCCGATTTTCCCTTATAGAAATCGATAAAGAGCGCATGCGGGTCATCTTTCCCATCCCGAAGGAATATCTCTTTGTCTTGCTCCACATCCCAGAGTGCGACATCGACCGAGCGGCCGATCGCGTGCGGACGGTCCTCGATGTTCAGTAGTAGGTCGGTCATCTCTTTGCCGTACTTCTCGACACGGCGCTGGTATACGATTTCGTATACCGCATCGGAACGGTATCCCTCTTTAATATAGAGGTGGTGTCCTCGTGATGCGATTTCATCATTGATGGCGAGGAGCGGCTCGATAAGATCCTTGCTCAGTTGCACGCGGTCACTTGTAAGCCCAGCCTTCAGGATATCGTCTTTAGTGAGGCCGTGTGTCGCATACTTATGCCAATAAAAATTACTACCACGCAGACCGTGCTCATCGATGTAGACCAGGTCGGCAGGGATCATAGCCCTTTCACCAGCGCAGTGAATTGGTCGCCACGGTCGAATTCGTTTTTGAACATGCCGAAGGAAGCGAAGGCTGGCGAGAGGAGGACGCTATCTCCGGGCACCGCATAGGAGAACGCATCGGTAACGGCTTCGCCGAGCGTGGTGAACACAGGCGCCTGCGGGAGCTCGGCGCGAATGCGCTCGGTGCCGGTGCCTGCGAGGAGCGCGATGTGCTTCACGCTCGGCAGCTTGGCGAGAAGCGCACCCATGTCGAGCCCTTTGTCTGCGCCACCCATGATGAGCACCGTGCGAGATGGATCGAGCGCACTAAGCGCGGCGAGCGTTGCTTCGGGAGTGGTCGCGGTCGTGTCGTTGTAGACCGTAATGCCATCTTTTTCGGCGATGCGTTCGAGCCGACCCGGCACGCCCTGGAACGCCTCAAGGACGCGGCGCGAGATGGAGTCATCAATACCAAACGCGCGAGCGGCAGCGAGCGCGATCCCTGCATCGTAGCGATTATGCTTCCCTGGGATCGCGAGCGTCCACTCGGCAGGCAGCGTATCCTCGCCCGCAATAGTGACATTCCCAAGAATGTACTCGCCATAGGCCTCGATCAGCGTCGGCGCACATTGGCTGCCGATCACGAGCGTATCATCCGGGTTTTGATAGAGAAAGATGTTCGATTTATCAGCGAGGTACTGCGCGGGATCGTTTTTGTAATAATTCAGATGGTCGTCGAA
>JAJYJQ010000002.1 GCA_021789225.1 bacterium
ATCTATTTCTCTGATGAAATAACGCCGCCCGAGCTGTATCGCATCGTGACGCGTGACCTGGGCGACCTTGAGCAGTTTGCGCGTGCGGCAATCGAAGCGGTCCAATCGCCGGAACGGTTTGGGCTCACGGCAGAGGAATAGACGGTAAGGCCATGAATCAGAATACTCAGCTCGCGGTCATCTTCGACATGGATGGGGTCCTCATCGACTCGACCAAATACATTTGGGAGTCGTTCAACCAAATGGTGCAGCCGTTCGGTGTGCATTTTGATGTGGCGGCAATAAAAAAATATCTCGGCACGTCGCTTCGCGACGCGATTGCTTTATGGAAAGAAGACTACGGTATTGATGTGGGCGAACCGAGCGAGTTTTCGCCGAAATCGCACAGTATTGCGATGAAGTTGATGGAAGAAAATGCGGCGCCGAATCCGGGAGTACTCCAGCTATTGCAAGATCTAAGGAAGAATGAGGTGCCACTAGGCATCGGCACCTCCTCATATGCCTGGCGCGCGGAAGAATTGCTCTCAATGGTCGGCATTCGCGACTATTTCGACGTGCTCGTGACGGCCGACGATGTTTCCGAGCACAAGCCAAATCCGCATGTGTTTCTCGAAGCTGCGCGCCAGCTCGGCGTTGCACCGGCGCATTGCGTGGTTATTGAAGATGCAGCGTCTGGCATCCAAGCCGCACAAAATGCCAGCATGAAATCAATCGGCTATCTGACAGAATGGAATGACGCCAACGAGCTCCGCGCCGCCGACCGCACCATCCGCTCATTTGACGAGCTTTCGTATGACGTCCTTGCACGGATATAGACATTCATACTAGCGTTACCATATAAATAGAGAAGAACTTGCTGCGCACGTAGAGCGGTATAGGATGCTCGTATGGAACGGACGCATCCATCGCTAAAGAAATTACCGGACGTGCCGGGGGTGTACCTGTTTAAGAAAGGTAGGACGGTACTGTATGTGGGAAAGGCGACGTCGCTGCGCGATAGGGTTCGGAGCTATTTCGATGACGACCTTATCGCGACGCGGGGGCCGCGCATCGTGGACATGGTGACGAAAGCCGACCGAGTTGCATTTGAGACGATGCCGACCGTGCTCGAAGCGCTCGTGCGCGAGGCGGCGCTCATCAAGAAATATCAGCCACGGGCGAACGTGGAAGGGAAGGACGACAAGACCTTTCTCTACGCCGTCATTACGAAAGAGGAGTGGCCGCGCGTGCTCACCGTGCGCGGGAAAGATCTTAACGAATCCCGCACAGCCTTTCTTCAAGGTTCGACCTTGAAGAAAGCAAGCGTGGAGGTGAGTTATGTGTTCGGGCCGTTTCCCTCTGGGCCGCAGCTGCGCGAAGCGCTCCGGCTCATACGCCGCATCTTTCCTTTTTTCGATACCCAGAAACCGGTTAGTGAGGGCGGGAAGCATCAGCGCGCCAAGATAGAATTCAACCGGCAGATCGGGCAGTATCCGCGCGAGATGGAAAAAGCCGCGTATCGGCACTCTATCCGCAACGTCGCACTTTTTCTCGATGGCCGTGCGAAAGAGCTCCGCAAGATGCTCGTGCGCGAGATGACGCGCGCTGCGCGCGAGGAGCGGTTTGAGGATGCAGCGGAAATAAAACGCGAACTGTTTGCGCTCGACCACGTGCAGGACGTGTCGCTCATCAAAGAGGAGCGCGAGGAGGCACTTGAGGGCTTCGCCGGCGCGCGCCTCGAAGCATACGACGTCGCCCACCTCGCCGGTACGAACGCCATCGGCGTGATGACGGTGGTAGAAGACGGCGCGCCGGATAAGCGCGCTTATCGCACGTTCCGTATCCGTGGCGCGGGCAACGACGATATCGCCTCTTTGCGCGAAGTGCTTTCGCGCCGCTTGCCACACACCGAGTGGCCGCTCCCTGCAGCATTTGTGGTGGACGGTGGCAAAACGCACAAAAAGGCAGCAGAGGCAGTGCTTGCCGAGGCGGGTGTTGCGATTCCCGTAGTGGCGGTGGTGAAAGATGAGAAGCACCGACCGCGCGAGGTCATTGGCGCGCGCCGCGCAGGTGTTTCCGAAGCCGACGCCGTCCTTGCCAACTCTGAAGCCCACCGCTTCGCCATCGCTCGCCACCGTGCTGCGCGTCGTTTGACCAAGTAATGAAGACATGGTATTTAGTAGCAGGCTCGCAATTCGGCCATGCCGATTGCTCATTCAAACCAATCGCAGGGGAGGTGCACATGATCAGCAGTATGTATCTGTGGATGTTTCTGGCGCTGACTCCTGTGAAGGTTGTCAGCACCTCGCAGACTGCGGATGTCGGAACCGAGGTCGCGCTACTCAATTTGAGGCAGCACATCTTGGATAGGGCCGACAAAATTTGTCGGGATTACCTGGATGCCCAAATAGAAGGATTTCCAGAGTTCCCCGAATGGAAGAAAGGGGCGCTCGTCAGGGCCTGCAAGCAGTATCTGCTGGTCGGGAGGAGGTCTCGTTTTTAATCCCGATCCCATTCATACCGAAGCGCCGACGGGCCATCCTGCCGGCGCTTTTGTGTTTGTCAGGCGCAAACTTGACAGACCGCAAAGTTCGTGATAGATAGTAACCAGACTATGGTCCGGCCACGCTGGTCGGTTCTTCAATCAAACAGAGGTGAAGAATATGAAAAAAGCTCTTTTCACGATTGTGTTGCTTGCGATCCTATTTCCCATCCCAGCTTTGGCAGACGGCCCGCACCTCTACTTCGGTAAAGGAGGTGTCATGGTGGTCGGCCCGAACGGAGATCCGCCTACAGAGCAAGAGCTCAATGCGGCGGAATACCTCATCGGCCAATGTCGTAAATTCGCTTATGAACAGAAGGTGCCGCGCATTGACGAAGGGCGATATTCCTATGTAGTCGACCAGTGTCTCGGAATGATGCAGGGCTTAGGCTTCGACGGTGCCCAAAAATCCGATACCCATTTGGAGCCCTGGCATGAAACGTATGAGCAAGCCGTAGGAATTTGCTCTGAATATGCCGAGCAACGAGGCCAGCTTGCGGCAGTGTCTGCAGCAGAGATGGTGGCCATTTCTGACATGTCGAAATCTAAAGCCCGAGCGTTCGTTACCTACCAGCGTCTGATCATGACCGCAATCGCGCACTCTCAATGTATGGCAACAGAGGAGAAATAAGACCGTAACAACACTTGAAATGGCCGGCAGTGTACCCTGAGTATGCTGCCGGCTTTTGTATTTGTACGTAGCGCGTTTATACTTTCCACATGCAAACCATCGTGGGGGTGTTGCGAGGCGGGCCGAGCAGGGAGTATGAGGTCTCGCTCAAGACGGGGGCGGCGATGCTCGGCGCGCTTTCGAAAGAGCGTTTCGACGCGCGCGACATTTTCATAGACAAAGCGGGCGTGTGGCACCTGGCTGGGCGTGCAGTCGAGCCCGAGCGCGTGCTCCGGCAGCTCGATGCGGTGCTCATCGGACTGCATGGCGAATACGGTGAAGACGGGGAGGTGCAGAAAGTGCTCGAGCGCCATGGCGTGCCCTA
Organism: bacterium; assembly: GCA_021789225.1. Classification (GTDB taxonomy): domain Bacteria; phylum Patescibacteriota; class Minisyncoccia; order Phycocordibacterales; family Phycocordibacteraceae; genus C7867-001. Next base: position 3,517 of record JAJYJQ010000002.1, read on the forward strand.
TGTCGGCGCGGATTCATTCTCCTCGTATGTTGCGATGCACAAGGCGCTCGCCAAGGCGCGGGCGCGTGAGGCGGGCTTGAAGACGGCGCGCGACATGCTCGTCGAGCCGGCCAACGAGATACCGGTCATTGCCGCAGAGATCGTGCGCACGCTCGCGCAGCCGGTCGTGGTGAAGCCGGTGCGGTGGGGCTCTTCGGTGGGGATTTCCGTGGTGGCGGGGTATGCGCCGCTCGTGCGTGCGCTCGAGGCGCTGCGCGAGGCAGGTGCGGAGCAGATCATCGTGGAGGAATTTATCCGCGGTACGGAGGCGACGGTCGGCGTGGTCGAAGGCTTGCGCGGCGAGCCGCTTTATACGCCGCCGCCGGTCGAGATCGTCCCGCCCGAGAAGGCCGGCTTCTTCTCGTATGATGCGAAATATTCTGGCGCGTCCCAAGAGCTTTGCCCGGGCCGTTTCTCGAGGGCCGTCTCGGACGAGCTCATGCATTCGGCGCGCACCATGCATCAGACACTCGGCCTGCGCCACTACTCGCGCAGCGATTTCATCGTTTCTCCGCGCGGCATCTACTACCTCGAAACCAACACTCTCCCCGGTCTCACGAGCGAATCGCTCCTGCCCAAGTCTCTCGCGGCTGTCGGCGTCGCCATGCCCGACTTCCTGGAACATCTGGTCAATTTGGCTCTGGCGCGGTAAGCTGTCCACGTTGGGCCGTTAGCTCAGTTGGTATGCAAAGCATACTGCTTCGGCGCTCGGCGCAAATGAAAGTAGTTGTTCTTTAAATCACGTTTAGGACTCTTGGTGGGCCGTTAGCTCAGTTGGTAGAGCACCTCATTTGCAATGAGGGGGTCGCAGGTTCGAATCCTGTACGGTCCACCAAGCGCCTTAGGCAACTACTTTCATTTGGCCTCGCTTCTCGCAGTAGAGCACCTCATTTGCAATGAGGGGGTCGCAGGTTCGAATCCTGTACGGTCCACTAGTATGAATGAGGTGTCGAAGCTGAAAGAGACAATCAACACCTACAAAGACTCTGCGGAGGCATTAGCACGAAAGTTCGACAGTATGGGGGTGCGGGAGGGTGATGTTCGGGAGGTGTTTGAGCTGCTACCTCAGAACCCGGACGTGCTTGAAATCGGTTGCGGAAACGGCAGAGATGCATCGGAGATCCTCAAGCACACAAGCAGTTATCTTGGCATTGACGTTTCTCCACAGCTGATCGCGCTTGCGCGAGAAAAGAATCCGCAAGGAACATTCGAGATCGCTGATGTCGAACAGTATGCGTTTCCACACAACTTGGATGCTATTTTCGCATTTGCCTCCCTTATCCATTTGCCCAAAGAAAGTTTTCAGCGAGTACTTGATGCGTGTCGCGAAGCTTTGAAACCCGGAGGAGTTCTGCGCCTTTCGATGAAGCGTGCGGATATATACACCGAGACAACCAAGGAGGATGAGTTCGGTACGCGCACCTATTATCTTTACTCGGAAAAGGATATCGAAGAGGCGGCAAAGGGGTACAGAATTCTTAAAAATGGTACACAGATCGTAGGGAAACAGGTTTGGTTAGAGGTGCTGCTTCAGAAAATATAGAACATGAGAATCTTCCTCATTTGCAGCAAGGTGTTTTACGACAAGGTACCGGCAATACAGAAAGAGCTGGAGACGGCGGGGCACGAGGTTGTGCTACCGAATTGTTTTGATGATCCGGGAACCGAAGCGCGTTACAAGGAGACGAGTGCTGTAGAACATGCAAAATGGAAAGGCGAGATGCTTCGGCACAGCACGGATGTCATCGAGAATAGCGATGCGGTGCTCGTGTTGAATTTCGACAAGAACGGCATGAAGAATTACATCGGCGGGGCTACTTTTCTGGAAATGTACGACGCGTTTCGCCTTGGCAAGAAGATTTTCCTGTACCGCAATGTGCCGGAAGGCATGCTTGAGGATGAGATCCTCGGTTTCGAGCCCATCATTCTCAATGAGCGCCTGCAGCACCCCGATCTTCTGTAGTACGATAGGGTTGCATTCTCACTATGGCTGATGCATACGAAACATTCCACGTCGGCATCAATGTATTTGTGGTGCGAGATGGGATGGTGCTTTTGGGTAAGCGGAAGAACGCATATGGTGCGGGAACGTGGGGTTTGCCAGGTGGTCATCTTGAGGTGGGCGAGGCGATGCGCGACGCAGCTGCGCGAGAGCTTATGGAGGAAACGGGGCTGCGTGCAAAAAGCTTCGAATTCTCTAATGTCGTTAACGACGGGAACAGGAGCGATGGTCGGCACCGCCTGCAGATAGGTTTCATCGTCCATGGGGTGGAGGGCGAGCCTGTGGTGCGAGAGCCTGATAAATGCGAGGAGTGGAAGTGGTTCAGCATGAGTGCGTTGCCGCAAGAGCTTTTCCCGCCGCATATCGTGCAGATAGAAAATTTCCTGAGGGGAGCACCTTTTGCCGATGCGTAGCCTTGCGCGGGCGTGATACCATGGATGCATATGGAAGAAATCAAAGAACCGAAGAATGCGCATTTTGAGTGGACGCCGGACATGACGGTGGGGGAGGAGATGATCGACTCGCAGCACCAGCGGCTCCTGGCGCAGCTCAACAAAGTGATAGACGCCATGATTTATGGCGAAGCGTCGCAGGAGGTTGCATCTGCGGTTGCGTTCTTCGGACAGTATGCCGACGAGCATCTTGCATACGAGGAAGCCTACATGGATCGACGCGGGTATGCGGCTATCGAAGAGCATGAGAAGTGGCATCAAGAATTTCGTGATACGTACGCGGATTTCAAGCAGAAGCTCGAAGGGCACGTGACGCCTGACAACCTCCTCATTGAGATGGAGGTGTACCTCGGCAGCTGGTGGACGAACCACATCCTCCACGAGGACAAGAAATACTACGAGGCGCTCGGCCCGGCGATGTAGGGGCCGAGCGGGTGCTTATAAAGATATGGAGGAATATCTTGCCTTTGCAAAATCGCTTGCAGAAGAATCTGCTGAGATAGCTAGGAAATATTTCAGCTTTGAAATTGATAGCACCTGGAAAGAGGACGATACCCCCTTAACAAAAGCTGACACGGAAATAAATGATCTGGTTATAAGGCGAATAAGCGAAAGATATCCGGAACATAGCGTCTACGGGGAAGAAGGGAGTTCCAAAAAAGAAAATTCAAAATACATCTGGGTTTGTGATCCGATAGATGGAACGATGGCTTTTTCCTGCGGGTTGCCGATATTTGTTTTCTCCATCGCGTTAGTTGATCTCTCAAATGGCCTGCCTATTTTAGGTTTGGTAAATGATCCAATAATGAGAAACATGTATTGGGCATATAAGGATGGTGGGGCGTACAGGAATGGCAAGAGGATATCAGTGCTGCACAATAACGATTTTAAAAACACCTATCTGAATACTGGCGCTTCGGGAAGAGCAGTTGGTTTTTCAAACTTGCCGTTGATCAAGACGTTGAGCGAAAAGAAATGTGCCGTGATGAAATACCCTTCTTTTATTTACGGCGGCATTCAAGTTGCCAACGGGAAGTATGTCGGGGCTGTATTCTATGCGAAGCCTGGTCATGATGTGGCTGCTTTGAAAATCATTACAGAAGAAGCCGGTGGCAAGGTCACCGACTTAAACGGAAATGAAAGGAGATACCATGAGGATGGCCTTGGCTGTATCGTTTCCAATGGAATTTTACATAAAGAAATACTGGACATTGTGCAGAGCGGTAAATTAGCTGGCTAGGGTTTGAGGAGTGAGTTGGTGGAAAAAGCGGCTGAGTTCTGCTATGCTCAGCGCATCGCACGGGCGATTAGCTCAGTTGGTTAGAGCGCACGCTTCACACGCGTGAGGTCACAGGTTCGAATCCTGTATCGCCCACCGGGCTGTGGTATAGTGGTATTACGTACGCTTCGGGTGCGTATAACCCGGGTTCGATTCCCGGCAGCCCGACTCGAAACCCAAAACCCGCGACTGCTTACGCAGTCGCGGGTTTTGGGTTATGCGCGCTATGGTCGGAGACTGCCAAGCAAGCCCTCCAACACGCTTTCTGGATACAGATCGCCTGGATAGATTTCGATAAGTTTAAATCCAAGCTTCTCGGCGAGCTCGCGTTTCTTCCTGATGTTTAGATCGTATGCTCGTTTTGCTCCCGCAAGGCCGAAGAACTCAATAAGCGTATCGCTTCCGATCTTAAAATCTGCGGTAAAACGCGTCTTCCCGTATCGAGTATGGCGCTCATGCGCTATGCCTTCTCTGGAAAGCAAATCGTCTATGATTTTCTCCGAGAACGAATCACACACGTGGCCGTCAGCTGCGGTGAATTTCCTAGCGAAAAGGACCGGATTTGTCTCAAAACCCGCCTTCTTTATGGCGTTATTCCAGCTTCCAAATCTTGCTTGGTAGATATCCCACGCATTGAATTCGTTTTTCAAAGGAATTCGGCCGGTGCGCTGATAGAAATCCCTAATCTCATCCAGGAGTTCTTCGTCAGTGTATTTCTTAACGAATTGATGGGGTCGTAAGCGTATCTTTATAGATTCTCTTTCCGAATTGCCTATCGGGCTGCGCTTGTTCCGGCGCGCCTCTACGGATTCTTTTTGCGCGGCAGTAAGGCCGATTCCTTTCGTCCACAGATGAGCCGTGCTCAAACTGATGTGCAAGGTTCTCGCTATTTCTCGGTGGGTTTGCCCACTTTGTCGGAGATGAATAGCTCTAGTTCTCTCTTCTCTCGGACGCATACGTTAATTATAGCAGCCGAGAATACCTACGAGCGGCGTAACGTGGTATGCTGGCGTTCGTGCGGGCGGCCGTATCCTGCAGAGCCAGGATACTGTCCCTCGTTCCGGAGAATAAATGCAAATAATTTTGCATTTATTTCCTCCACTCGGGCCGTAAGCAGAGCTTTCGGCCACTCATTCCGTTCGAATAACACACGCGAGTGTGTTATTCTCACTCCAATCGGGCCGTAGTATACCGGTAGTATTTACGCATGGGGTGCGTAAGAACCGGGTTCGATTCCCGGCGGCCCGACTTGATTCTTGTATACTGTCCGCATGGCGCATCATGCGTATGTGATAGCGGGGGAGCGAGAGGCGGCGGTCGCGCGCGCGGTTGAGTTTTTGGCGCGCGAGCACGGCCTCGCGGCGGAGGCGAACCCCGACCTCATTATCCGCAAGCATAGTCTTTTTTCGGTCGAGGATGCGCGCGCACTTGGCGCGCTCGCGATGCTTGCGCCCGTTACGGGAGAGACGAAAGCTATCGTGCTTGCGATGGATCGTGTGTATCACGAGGCGCAGAACGCACTCCTGAAACTGCTCGAAGAGCCGCCCGCAGGAACCATAATCATTCTCGCGGTGCCGCAGATCGCGATGCTTTTGCCGACGGTGCGTTCGCGCGTACTGCTGCTGCCAGGCGCCCAGGTGCACGCGCAAGAGATTTCAGAAGAAGCGCAGGCGTTTCTCGATGCGACGAAAGAAAAGCGGGCGGCGCTCATCAAGAAGCTCGCGACCGGCAAAGACGAAGACGCACGCCGCGCGAACCGTGATGCGGCGATCCGTATCATCGATGGTGTGGAGCGGGCGGCGTATGCAGCGTATGGCGCGGAAGAGGAGCGCGCGAAGCGCGAAGCGCTTCGCGCGCTTTTGGCCGACATCGAAATACTCCGCGGCTATCTGTACGATCGCGCCGCGCCCGTGCGCATGATCCTGGAGCATCTTTCGATCGTGTTGCCGAAGTTCTAGCTCACAGAGGTATGTACCTGAAAGTCATCGTCACGCCCGGGGCACGCAAGGAGCGTGTGGAAGAAAAGGAAGACGGGTCACTCTTCATTTCTGTGCGCGAGCCGGCATCAGGAAACCATGCAAACACACGCGTGCGCGAGCTTGTGGCGCTCCGCCTGGGCGTGCCAGCCTCGCAGGTGCGGATACTGACAGGGCACCATTCACGGTCTAAAATGTTGAGTATTACTACTCCCTAACCGACGCATCTATGAACATCATTTTCAAAGTCACCCCCGATGCATTGCTCGAAGACGTGCAGCGCCTTGCAGATGAGCACTTGAGGCCGCTTGAGCGCGTGCTCGCGGAAAAGGCTCAGCGCGCAGAGCTTACGCTCGATGTGATGCGCGACACGAAGCAGCAGTCCGGCAACGTATTCAATGCGTCAGGCAATTTGGTAGTTGAGGGCGCAGTGTTTCATGCGCGAGCGCGAGGGGATTCGATCGAGCTTGTGCTCGACAAAGTGCGCGACGACCTCGTGCGTGAGGTGCGCACATCAAACGGCCGTGCGAAAAGTCTCCTGCGTCGCGGCGGCAAGGCGGTCAAATCGTTCCTGCGTTTCGGGAGGCGGTAGTGGGGCAGCCGGAGTGGCGGAGTAAAAAACGCGGCGGGCCTTTTGCCCGCCGCGCGGCTTCTTTTCATGGTCCAATTCTTCACTTTACGAGAATCATCAAAGGCGATAGATTTGTAATTGAAAGAGCGACTCGATTGCCATACAAAAGTTCCTTAAGGAGGTGGTGCGGGGAATAAGTGAGATCGGAATAAGCAAGCTGGTTCAATCGAAATCAAAATGACCAAAGGAGGTCAAAATGAGAACGAGACTTCTTGTCTCCACGCTGTTGTCGGCGCTTCTTCTCTTTGCCTGTATGGGAACAGCCTTCGCTGGCTGGCATGACCTGACGCAGGCTCAAAGAAATCAAGCCATTATCAACGAGGCCAATAGCTACAGCAATGGTTCTTACGGCGGCCAATGCAAGGTCTGGGTGCAAAATGTCGTGTATGACGCATCCGGTAGTTCCGTTTGGTTGCCGACCAATGCCGACAATTGCTCGTGGAATTACAGTCCGTACGCAGTCGCGCGGTGTGGTCTCCTGGACTGGGTTTCTGCTGGTGAAATCATACAAATGCAGCTCAGCAGTGCTTATGGCAGCGGACCGCACACTTTGATTGTCACGAGCAATAATGGCAGCCAGATCACCGTCAAGGAAAGCAACTGGTGCTCCGGCAATTGCGAGACGGTCAGGATCGCGAACGTTAACCTATCAGCAGTTCTACGATATGGTAGATTGCTACACTATCTACTACGTCCAGTAAACAGCATCACGTCCTACAAATAAGCGAGGGTTTCGACCCTCGCTTATTTCACGTATACTGCTGCATATGCGCCACAGCAAAAAGACATTCTTGCTAGTGCTGTTGCTCGGGATGATTCTGGTGATTGTAAGCGCGGTTTATCTCGACCAGAGTGCCAATGTGCAAAAGATGTCGGCTTTTGAAAAAGTCGAGGCGGTGGTCAGCAAGCAAACCCAAGTGAACGCCTCTCAGAGCACAGCTCGTTTTATATGGATTGAGAATGGCTATTCTATCTCGGTTCCAGCAACGGATAGTTTTTACATAAGGAAGCAGAACGGTCCAGCTTTGGAACCAGACGCTGTGCCGAGGCTTTTTGAACGGGAAATTTCCAGCATCAAGGATGTTTTAGGTGATGAAAGTTTCGCTTTAAACGAAGAAAATTCCTCGAAAGATTTTTCCGACCGAACTTTTTACGATTACGTTCAGGCGTATCAAAAAGGCAATGAGTTGTGCATGTTAAAAATCAACCCTGATGACGTGGGCTATTACCAACTGGATTTTTCTTGCGGAGATTCTCTCCAGCAAGCGTACGAAGAACAGCTTCCGTTCCTTGAGGTCTTGGGATTGAAAGACAAACACGCGACTGTTACCGTGCAAAATCAAAAAGGCGAGTACTACGAAATCGGCATCGGCAACGTGCGCGCCGGCTCAGATGCTGTTATCAAAAGAGAGGACGGCGTGTACAGAGTTTTGTACATCGGGCAAGAAGCGCCTTCGTGCAATCTGATTGAAAAGGAACAGATACCGTCTGAGGTGTTGCGTTCTATGGGTGGAGATAGGGTGTGTCAGTGAGTGAGAGTAAACCCTACTCCGCCACCCAGCCTGCGCGGAGGAGGTCGGCGAAGTCTTGTTCGTTTTTGCCTTCGGGGGTGATGCGCTCGGGGATGAACGTTTCATTCTCGAAGCGCGCACGGGCGATCTTCACGCGGATGCGTTTGCCCTCGCGGTTTGCAAAAAAGTAGGTGCCCGGGTTTTCGATGTAGGCGCGGTAGGTGTTCCAGTTTGTATGTGCATCGCCGGCGAGCGTGAGCAAACCGTCTTCTTTTTTAATCTTTGGCGCGTACGTGGCCTGAGTGGCGTCCTGAGGTGCACCGTCGAGCGAGCCGCTTACAAAGGCCGGCAAAATATCTGCAAGCAGCTTCGCGCCCTCGGTGATGAGGCGCGGTCGCAGCTCGCGGGCCGTCTCGTCTGGTGCTATGGAAACGCCGCGCACGGCGAGCACGTCACCCGCATCCACCTCGCGCACCATCTTTTGTATGGAAACGCCGGTCACGGTGTCGCCGTTTTTCAGTGCCGCTTCGACTGGGGAGGCGCCGCGATATTTGGGCAGGAGGGAATAGTGAATGTTTATGACGCCGTGCGGGAAACGCGCGATGAGCTCCTCGGGAAAGATCTTGCCGTACGCGACGACGACCGCGAACGCGCAGCCGTATGAGGCGATGGTGTCGAGCGCAGCAGCATCGAGCTTCTCGGGTGTTTCCACCGGCACGTCGTGTGCGAGCGCCCAGGTCTTCACCTCGGAGGGGGTGAGGATGTGGCCGCGTCCGCGTGGCGCGTCTGGGTTGGTGACGATGAGTGCAGGCGTGACGCTGCGCTCCGCCAGCAGCTCGAGCGTGTCGCGCGCGACCGAAGGCGTGCCAAAAAAAGCGAACTTAGGAAGCGTGCTCGCCATGGCGTTCCTTGGCATCTCCCTCAGGGATGAATTCATAGAGGTCGAGCGCGTGGTCGATGAAAAGTGTGCCGTCGAGGTGGTCGGTCTCGTGCTGGAATATTTGCGCGAGGATACCGCCGCCGCCGCGCGTGAAGTGGGAGCCGTCCTCGCGCTGGGCGGAGATGGTCGCGCGCTCATGGCGGAGCGTGTGGCCGTAGATGCCGCGTACGGAGAGGCAGCCTTCCTCCATCTCGACGCGGCGGCGCGAGGTCTTCAGGATTTTCGGATTGATGTACACGCCGACATCCGGAGTTGTGCGTGCTTCCTCGGGCGCGCTCGGCGGCAGGATGCGGTCGTAGCGGACGATAAAGATGCGGTAGGGGAGGTCGATCTGCGGCGCAGCGAGCGCCACGCCGTCGGGCGCGCTGTCGAGCGCCGCAGTCATGTCTTTGAGCATGCGCGCAAGCTCAGGGCTCCCGAAGAGCTCTTTCGGCACTGGCTGGGCGATGTCGCGCAGCACGGGCGTTCCTTCCTGGACTATTTCTTTCATTGTGCCGACTATAGCACGCGTCTCGCATTTCGCACCGTTTTTCGCTTTCTCCACAAAGCGCGCAAAAGGCGATTGACCCGCTTCCAGAAAGACGTACAATAAATCATGCCTCAGCATATAGCCTCGGGGGCGTTAAAAATACCTTTTATGAAGAAAACACTCACCGCACTCACTACTCTCGCGACGTTCTCGCTGCCGCTCCTGGCCGCAGCCCAGACCGTGGTCACCAACCTCTCGCAGGCCGGCGGATTCGTGATCAACATCATCAACGGCGTTCTCGTGCCGGTTCTCTTCGCCATCGCCTTTATCGTGTTCATCTGGGGTGCGTTCAAAGCATTCATCTTGGGCGCAAATGACAATGACGCGAAGGAGAAGGGGAAGAACCTCATGCTCTGGGGCCTCATCGGTTTCTTCGTGATGGTCTCGGTGTGGGGTCTCGTGAACATCCTTACCGGTTCGGTCGGTCTCAACAACTCCGTTACCCTCCCGAATTCGGGTGTAAACATCGGCCACTAACCGATCCCTTGTCCCCGAGAAAAACGCGCCAGGCCCCGAGGGGCCTGGCGCGTCTGCTATACTAAAGGAGAAGTATTGAAAAAGATATGAATTTCGACTCGCTGTTGCACGGCATCATCGTACAAATCATTAATCCGGTCATCTTGCTCCTCTCGGGGACGGCTTTTATCGTATTCATCTGGGGCGTGTTCCAGTTCGTAAAGAATGCGGGGGATGAATCGAAGCGCGCGGAAGCGCAGAAATCGATCCTCTGGGGGATCGTCGGTCTCGTCATCATCTTCGGGGTGTACGGCATCTTGAACGTGGCGACCTCGACCTTCGGCCTCGACCGGGTGGAGCCGATCACGCACCAGCCCGGCTCCTAGAGCCTGTCTGAAAACCTCTCCCTGCGTCGCTTCCCAGGGCACACGCGGGTGTGCTAGAGTATCGGCATGCGCGAACGTGCTTCCGCGTGGTTTATTTTTTAATCTACGTACGAGGCACACGCTGCAGTTACTATGCATTCAGGCATCGAAGTCATCCTTAAAGCCGAGCAGCTGGGAACGCTGTTCGGACTCCCCATCACTAACAGCCTGATCATGACGTGGATCGTCGGTGCGATCCTCATCATCGGTGCGTATTTCATCGGCCGCAGCTTCTCGCTGAAGCCGAATAAACTCCAGGCCGGTCTCGAATGGATTTTTTCGAGTGCGACTGACTACGTAGCAGAGCTTCTCGAGAGTGAGACGCTCGCGCGCAGGCTCATGCCGCTCCTCACGACGGTCTTCCTGTTCATCCTTCTTTCCAATGAGCTCGAATTCTCTCCCGGTATCGGCTCGCTCGGGCTCATGCGCGAGGGAGTCTTCATGCCGCTCCTGCGCGCGCCGACCTCCGACCTGAACACGACGCTCGCGCTTGCGGTCATTGTGGTCATCGTCATCGAAATGACCGGCGTGCTCACGCTTGGCGTGCTAAAGTACGGGAAGAAATACCTTAACTTCAGTTCGCCGATCGGGTTTGCGGCGGGGCTCATCGAGCTAGTGAGCAACCTTGGCCGCCTCATCTCGTTCTCGTTCCGTCTCTTCGGCAACATCTTCGCGGGGGAGGTGATGGTCGCGGTCGCCGGCTACTTCTTGCCGTACGTTTTGCCGGCACCGCTTATGGGATTCGAGATGTTCATCGGTGTCATCCAGGCGCTGGTGTTCGTGATGTTGACACTGTTCTTCGTGAAGCTTTCCATCATGGAGCCGCACGAGGCGCACTAGCCGTTTGGCAGTGCCTTCGTGCGGCTTCGGGATGTTGAGGTCTCGACGACCTCTCCGAAGCATTAATTATCGGTATTACGCACATATTTTATGGATCTTGAGACAGCACGTTTGTTCAGCATGGCCTTCGCTGCAGGCATCGGCGTTATCGCCCCGAGCTTCGCGATCGGTCTTATTGGTAGCAACGCGATGAAGTCCATCGGTCGCAATCCGGAGGCCGCAGGCAAGATCGCCTCGAACATGGTCCTCGCGATCGTCTTCGCCGAAGCGCTCGGTATTCTCACGTTGGTCGTCGCGTTCATCATCAAGTTCGTCTAAGGACGGACCGGTGCCGCCGTATGTCGCATCTTCTCGAAGCATTCGGGCTCAATGGCAAACTCCTGCTCGCGCAGGTGGTGAACATGGGCATCCTGCTCGCGGCCCTCACGTATTTCCTCTACAAGCCGCTCATGCGCTCGCTCGACGCGCGCCAGAAACTCATGGCGCAAGGTGTCGAGGATGCCCAGCGTGCAGCAGAGAAGCTCGCGACCGCAGATGATGCAGCCACGAAGCGCGTCACGGACGCGGAGAGTCAGGCGGAAGGTATCGTGCTCTCGGCACGCGAAACGGCGCAGGCAGAGCGCACCCGCATCGTGAAGGAGGCGGAAGATCGCGCGACGGCGCTCATGACGGACGCCGAAATGCGCGCGAAAGAGAACGCCGCCAAGACGATGCGCGAGAGCGAGAAGGAAATCGCCCGACTCGCGATCCTCGCGGCAGAGAAGACGCTCCGCGCCAAATAGCTATGGCGACCGCTCCGCAGCTTGCTCGCTACTACGCCCAGGCGCTCACGCGTGTCGCTGCGGCGCCGGGTGCAGACGGATCGGCGCTCGCGAAGAATCTCATCGCGCATCTGCGCGCGACCGGCCGCATGAAGCTTTTGCCGCACATCGCACGTTCTCTCAAGGAGGCACATGCTCGCCAGGGAACGCTCTCGGGCGTGGTGGAAGTCGCGCGGGAAGAGGAGCGAGACACGGCGCTTGCCGAAGCTGCGGCTGCCGGGGTCCACGCCAAGACGGTCGCGGTAAATCCGGCGCTCGTGCGCGGCTGGCGTGCGCGCTCGGCAGGTACGCTCATCGACCGTTCGGCCAAACGCTCGCTCATCGAACTTTATCAACGCATTACTAGTGCCTAATCACTGAGTCATGGAGAGCATTATCAAGAACATCGAAAAAGAAATCGCGGCGTTTGCGCCGACGGAACACGCAGAAGAGACCGGCATCGTGCGCGCGGTCGGTGACGGCATCGCCGAGATCGACGGTCTCGACACGGCGGTGCTTTCAGAGATGGTGCTCTTCGATCCGACGTTCGATCGGACCCTCGAAGACGCGCTCAAGGATCCGGAGCCGATCTACGGGCTCGTGCTCAACCTCGAAGAGGACGGTGTGCGTACCGTCATTCTCGGGGATGCGACGCGTGTCTATGAAGGCATGCTCGTGCGTCGTCTCGGCCGCCTGCTCTCCATTGCGGTCAGTGATGCGATGGTCGGTCGCGTGGTCAACGCGCTCGGTGAGCCGGTGGACGGCAAAGGGCCGATCGCGGGCACGACGATGCGCCCGATCGAGCGCGAAGCGTACGGCGTCATCGACCGCGCGCCGGTCAACGTGCCGCTCCACACCGGCGTGAAGGCGGTGGACGCGATGATTCCGATCGGCCGCGGCCAACGCGAGCTCATCATCGGCGACCGCGGCACCGGCAAGACGGCGATCGCGATTGATGCGATCTTGAACCAGAAGCACGAGCCGAAGGAATCGCGCCCGATCTGTATCTACGTGGCCGTGGGGCAGAAGGAGTCGAAGACCGCCAAGCTCGTCGCGGAGCTCTCTGAGAAGGGCGCGATGGAGTACTCCATCATCGTGACGGCACCGGCCTCTGCGTCGGCAGCGCTCCAGTTCCTCGCGCCGTTTGCGGGCGCAGCGATCGGCGAGCACTTCATGGAGCAAGGAAAGGACGCGCTTGTCGTGTACGATGACCTCTCCAAGCAGGCGGTCGCGTATCGCCAGATGTCGCTTCTCTTGCGCCGCCCGCCAGGCCGCGAGGCGTACCCGGGCGACATTTTCTATCTGCACTCGCGCCTGCTTGAGCGCGCGGCGAAGCTCTCGAAAGAGAAGGGTGGTGGCTCGCTCACCGCGCTGCCGATCATCGAGACGCAGGAAGGCGACGTCTCGGCGTACATCCCGACGAACGTGATCTCCATTACGGACGGCCAGATCTTCCTCCAGACCCACCTCTTCAACAAGGGTATGCGTCCGGCTATCGATGTGGGTATCTCGGTCTCGCGTGTGGGTTCTTCCGCGCAGACGAAAGCGATGAAGAAAGTCGCAGGCAAGATCAAGCTCGAGCTTGCACAGTTCCGCGAACTCGAAGCCTTCATGCAGTTTGCCTCGGACCTCGACGCGGAGACGAAGCAGCGCATCGACGCTGGTCGCCGCATGACGGAGGTTTTGAAGCAGGGCCGCGGCGAGCCGATGCCTTTCGAAATGGAGGTAGCGATCATCTTTGCAGCGGTCAACGGCTACTTCGACTCCTTCTCGCCGGAGGAGACGAGCGCAGCCGAGGCGAAGCTGCACAGCTTCCTCGAGCGCGAAGCGGCGGGCGTCCTCACCGCGATTCGCGAGTCCAAGGACATCCGCGAAGAGACAGAGGCATCGCTCCGCGAAAAGCTCGACGCGTTTGTCGCGCGACATAAAGAGTCCGAAGAGTCAGTATAGCGTCATGAAGGTGGTCATCGGCACGCAGAATAGGGCGAAAGTAGCCGCGGTGGAGGAGATTCTCCGCGACTATCCGCACTTGGCTGCTGCCGAGATAGACGCGCGTGCGGTAGCCTCAGACGTTTCCGACCAGCCGCTCTCGCTCGAAGAGACCGTGCGCGGCGCATGCAATCGCGCAAAGAACGCGTTTGGCGATTGTGACTACGCTATTGGTATGGAAGGCGGCTTCATGCAGGTTCCGAATTCCAAGAGCGGATACATGAATGTGAGCGCGTGCGCGGTTTTTGACGGAGAGAACATGCACGTCGGGCTCTCGCCCGCATTCGAAACGCCAGATGCCGAAGTAATGCGTCTCGTTGTTGAAGATGGGCTCAATTTCACCGAGGCCGGCAATCGCACTGGTATGACGAACGATGCCGAGATTGGCAAACATGGCGGGCTTATCGGCCTCCTCACGAAAGGAAAGATAGATCGCAAGGAGTACGTGAAGCAGTCGCTTCGCATGGCGCTTATTCACATCGACCAGGCATAAAAACCGTATGGCACTGACAGATACCAAAGGAAAAATAGTGGCGACGCAGCTTCCAGACATCGATCTGAGCGCGTTTCCTGCAGAGCGAGAGTGTGCGCTCGCGGATGTCTGGCGCTACAGCATGTTTGAGACCATGTTGTATCGATCGAATAACTTGATGCATGCTCGCCGGGTGCTATGGATCGTTGAAGAACTCATCCCGCTTCTTGCGCCGAATCTCGTACTCGATAGCGAGAAAACGCGCACAATGGCGCTCGTGCATGATGATATGGAGATTGTTATCGGCGATATTCAGGCGGGGCACAAGGCGCAGATGAACAAGGAGCAGCTTGCACAGCTCGATGCGACCGAGGAAGCAGCCATCAACGAATTAGCATTGCGGTACCCGAAAACCGTAAACGGCTACTCGTACCGCGATCTGCTGCATGAGGAGCGCAAGAAAGGAAGTGTTGAAGCGCAGCTGGTCTCTTATGCAGATAAGCTGGATGCATATAACGAAGCGCTCCACGATGTGCTTGGGGGAAATCTCAGTCTGCTGACGTCCGTCATCTTCTACACGCGTTTCTTTGCACAGGTGAAAGATCGGTTGCCACTCCTGGTGCCAGGACTTGACGGTGCCGCTCCGTCACCATTTGTCTATCCCTTCATCCAGTCCCCGAAACCGGAAGAGGGTCCCGTGACGCATGCGGCGTACCAGGAGTTTTCGGGTAAGCCTCATACGAAAGAGTCGATTCGTAAGGACAGCGTTCGCTTTCCGTTCTACGATGCGTGGAAAAAGCTAGTGCTCACGCGCGGTGGTGACGAGGGTGAGCGCTGGCTTATTGAGCAACATGAATCACTTCCGGCATAACGTATGGCACTGAAAGACATCAAATCGAAGATCCAGGCGACGCAGCGCACCCACAAGGTGACGAAGGCGATGGAGGCGGTCTCGGCGGTGAAGATGCGCAAGACGCAGCAGGCAGCGCTCGCCGGGCGCCCCTATGCGCGCGCGGCGCTCTCGATACTCGCGCGCCTCTCGGGCAGCGTGCACCTCTCGGAGCATCCACTGGCAGAGGAGCGCAATGTGAAGCGCGCGGCGCTCGTTATCATCACGAGCGACAAAGGGCTCGCCGGCTCCGTGAACAGTGGCGTCATCAAGGCGGCGGTCGAGGCGCTCGCCGAGAGTCTGCCGCGCGAAGAGGTGACCGTGTATGCCTTCGGCAAGAAAGGTGAGGAGTATTTTGCACGTCGCGGGTATCGTGTGGCCGAGGCGTTTGAGAACAAGCGCGACGATGTGCCGCGCTCGGTCGTGAAGCGCTTCACCAAGGATCTGACGGAAGCATTTGCTGCGGGCGAGTACGACGAAGTGCTCGTCGCATACAGTCGCTTCCGCTCCACCTTCGAGCAGGTGCCCACCGTGCACCGCCTGCTCCCGCTTTCGCTCGAGAGCGTGACGCAGCTCGTGCAGGACATCGTGCCGCAGAAAGGGAAGTGGAGTGAGCTGCGTGCGCCCGCTTCGCCGATGGAGTACCTGGTCGAAGGCGCGTATGAGGACGTGTTGGATGCGGTCATCCCGCGCCTCGTCTCGGCGTCGCTGTATCACCTCCTGCTTGAGTCGAAGGCCTCCGAGCACTCGGCGCGTATGGTGGCGATGAAGAACGCGAGCGACAAGTCGAAGGAAGTGACCCAAGACCTTACGCGCAAATACAACAAGGCGCGCCAGGCGGCGATCACGCGCGAGGTCTCCGAGATCGTCGGCGGCCGCGAGGCGCTCGCCACGTGAGATAGCTTTATCAAATAAATTTTATTACATTACTAAACGGTATGAGCACGAAAACTAACATGGCAAACGAAAAAGTATCTCACGTGGGAACAATCACAGAAGTCATCGGCCCGGTCGTGGATGTGTATTTCGAGAAATCGCGTCCCGCCATCGGCGAAGCGCTCGTCGTCGAGAAGGACGAGCAGCATGGCGCCATCACGCTTGAGGTGGCTGCACATCTCGGGCTCGACCGCGTGCGCACCATTTCAATGAACGAGACGGCAGGGCTTGCGCGCGGCGCAACTGCGCGCGCGACGGGCGCTCCCATCAGCGTGCCGGTCGGCGAGTCGGCGCTCGGCCGCATGTTCAACGTGCTGGGTGAGCCGATCGACGGCAAGGGTGCTGTCGATGCGAAAGTGCCGCGCCTGCCGATCCATCGTGACCCGCCCTCTTTCGACGAGCAGACCACGAAAGCAGAGGTCTTCGAGACGGGCATCAAGGCTGTGGACCTCATGGTTCCGTTCCTGAAGGGTGGCAAGATCGGCCTCTTCGGCGGCGCGGGTGTGGGGAAGACGGTGCTCATCCAGGAGCTCATCCGCAACGTCGCGACCGAGCACGGCGGCTACTCTGTCTTCGCAGGCGTGGGTGAGCGTGTGCGTGAAGGAAACGATCTCTATCACGAAATGGAGGACTCGGGCGTGCTCGCCAAGACTGCGCTCGTCTTCGGCCAGATGAACGAAGTGCCAGGCGCTCGCGCACGCGTCGCGCTCTCGGGCCTCGCGCAGGCCGAGTACTTCCGCGACGAAGGCGGCAAGGACGTGCTCTTCTTCATGGACAACGTGTTCCGTTTCATTCAGGCAGGATCGGAGGTATCCTCGCTGCTTGGCCGCGTGCCGAGCGCCGTCGGATACCAGCCGACCTTGGCTGAAGAGATGGGCAAGCTCCAGGAGCGCATCACCTCGACCAAGAAGGGTTCCATCACCTCAGTGCAGGCGGTGTATGTGCCGGCAGACGACCTTACCGACCCGGCGCCGGCGACCACCTTCGCACACCTCGACGGTACGGTGGTGCTCTCGCGTGCACTCGCGTCGCTCGGTATTTATCCGGCCATCGACCCGCTCGAGTCTTCCTCTGCAGCACTCACGCCGGAGATCGTCGGCAAAGAGCACTACGAAGTGGCGAACAAGGTGAAGCTCGTGCTCCAGCGCTACAAGGATCTCCAGGACATCATCGCCATTCTCGGTATGGAAGAGCTTTCCGACGAGGACCGTGTGACGGTGACTCGCGCGCGCAAGCTCCAGCGCTTCCTCTCGCAGCCGATGTTCGTCGGCGAGCCGTTCACCGGCATCAAGGGTCAGTATGTCTCGCGCGAAGAGACCGTCCGCGGCTTCAAGGAAATCGTGGAAGGCAAGCATGACGATAAGCCGGAGAATGCTTTCTACATGAAAGGAAGCATCGACGATGTGAAGTAGTATTCAGGTATGGCAAAGGCGTTTCATCTCACCATCGCACGCATCGGCGAAAACGTCTTTGATGACGAGGCGGTCTCGCTCACGCTTCCTGGCTCAGAAGGCATGATGACCGTGCTCGCCGACCACGAGCCGTTCATTTCCGAGCTCGCCGTGGGAGAGGCACGCTTCGAGGCGGCCGATGGCAAGCACTACCACATCCCTGTGCGCGAGGGCGGCGTCATCGAGATTTCACACAACCAAGCGACGGTGTTGCTGTAGCAGCGAGTATCAGGGGCTATAATCTTCTTGGCACAAGGATATGACCAAGGAAGAAATCCTCAACAAGTCAGATACGGAGATTCTTGCTATAGCCCGGCAACTACGCGTTGCGTACGGGCTTAAGCGCACGCTCCGATACGCGACCAAACGCGATGAAAACGAGCACTCGGAATCGGTTGCTGAACACGTGTTCGCGCTCATGTTTTTGGCGGAGTTCTTCCTTCCTCTTGAAGAGGCGAACGAATCCTTCGATGTACGAAAACTCCACCAAATCTTACTCTTTCACGATTTCGGGGAGATAAAACATGGAGATCTTCCATATCACTGGAAGACCGAAGAGGATAAAAAGAAGGAGATTGAGGCTGCGGTCGAGATATTCCAGTCCCTGCCAGCTTCGATGCGTGAAGAATCTTTTGCTCGATGGAGCGAGTATGAGAAACGGGAAAGCGACGAAGCGCGTTTCGCGTATGCGCTCGACAAAGTCGAGCCTCTATTTGAGCTTATGGATCCTGTAAACGAGCAGTCCATGAAGCGACTCAAATTCTCATACGAGGATCACATTGGAGTAAAACGACGAGCAACCGAGGCGTTTCCGGTCATGCGCAAGTTCGTCGAGGTAATAACACACAGCATGGTTAATCGCGAGGTGTTTTGGAAGAACGCGATGTAGTTCCTGGTTTTCAGACATACTCTATATTCGAAAGGCTATACTGCCTCTCATGGCCGACGAGAATGAAAACGGAGAAATGTACGAGACGCCGTTCGTGCGGCGTGCGGTCCCACACTACTACGGCGACACGGTGCGCACGCTCATGGTCACTGCCGCGGTGTTCATATTCATTGCCGAGACGCTCTGGCGCTCCATACCGCTTTCGCTTTCCGGCACCATCATCGCCATCATCGTCCTCACGGTCTTTGCGGGTCTAACGAATCCGAACATCCGCTGGGTGCATTATGTGAACATGCTGATTGCGGCCTGGGGAACATTCATTTTCGGGCGTGAGGCGCTCGTGGGGTATGGTGATGGCCGCCCATTGTTTGAATTCGGCTTTCTCTCGAACGAGATATTGGCAGTCATCTCGGTGCTCATGCTATATTTCGCCATCAAAACGGTTCGTGGCATGGCGCTCCGTCGGCGCCTTCGCAAAGAAGCTGAAGAGCGGAGAAAGAGAAGGTGATTGCGAGCAGTCGCGTGCCGGAAGTCGTGTGGTGTGCTATAAAGTGAGGCATATATGTCCGTACAAGATTTCCTTTTGCGTCAATACGCGAAATACAAGATGAAAGACGTGCCGGAGGCGCAGCGCGAGATGCTGCTCCCCATGATCGAGAAGAATCCGGAACTTTTCAAGAAGATCGGTGAGGAGATCGAGCGCCGTGTGAAAGGTGGGGAGCCGCAGATGAAGGCGGCGATGGAAGTGATGAAAAAGTATCGCGAAGAGCTCGCGACTTTGATGCAACAGCCATGACCGCCTCATTTCTCGCATCGAGTGTCATCGTCCTTGTGGTGGTGCACCTCATCGCGACCTTGCTCGGTGCCGGGAGCATCACGGTCGCCGAGTGGCAGTATTTTCGTGCACTCATGGACGGCCGCATCGACGCGGGCGAGCGCGCACACTTGAATGCGCTCTTCTTCTCGCTTCGCTACGCGCTTGTTCTGATGGTGCTTGCCGATGTCGTGCTTTCTGTCGCCCTCTACGCGCTGCCTGGCGCACCGGCTATCACGCTCACGGCGCCCTACTGGCTGGAGATGGTGCTCACCATTCTCCTTATCGGAGCATCGTGGTTGCGTTTCCATGGGCGCATCCCGTTTTGGGCCGGTTCAGCCATCGCGTTTACGGGCTGGTGGTACCTTGCCGGGCTTGACCTCGGCTTCCTCCCGGTCGCCGGTTTCGGTTCGGCGTTCGTCGGGTTCATCGTATCGGTCGCGCTCATCGCGGTGCTTTTCCGCTACGCGCGTTTCCTTGTGCGTGCACGAGTAGAGCACCAGAACGCATAACATGTTGAAGATAGGTATCGTCGGGCTGCCGAATGTCGGCAAATCAACACTATTCAACGCGCTCACAAAGGCGAGCGTGCCTGCGGAGAATTATCCTTTCTGTACTATCGACCCGGCGGTCGGTGTGGTGGGCGTGCCTGATGAGCGACTCGACAAGCTCGCGGTGCTCTCGAAGAGCGAAAAGGTGGTGCCGGCAGCAATCGAATTCGTGGACATCGCAGGGCTCGTGAAAGGTGCTTCGGAAGGCGAGGGGCTTGGCAACCAGTTCCTCGCGCACATTCGCGAAGTGGATGCCATTCTTGAAATGGTGCGCTTCTTTGACGACCCGGACATTACGCACGTGCATGGCGATGTAGACCCGGTGCGTGATATCGAGATTATCAATCTCGAGCTCGTGCTCGCTGACCGCGAACAAGTCGCGCGTCGCCGTGAGAAGCTGGTGCGCGACATTCGCGCGGGTGTGAAGGAAGCGAAAGCCGAAGACGAGGCGCTCGTGAAAGTGGAGCAGACGCTTTCGGCAGGGAAGCTCGCGCGCGAGGCAGCACTTACGGAAGATGAGCTGCGTGTGGTGAAGCACTTGAATCTTCTTACGCTCAAGCCGATCCTCTACAGTTTCAATGGAAAGTCAGGCGGGCACAATCTGGACGAGCTTGCCGACGGTCGCGCGAAAGCGGCGTACGAGCTCGTCGAATCGCTCGGCTCAAAATATGTGCATGTGGATGCGGCGACCGAGCGCGAGCTCAATGATGTTGCCGACGAAGACAAGGGCATGTTCCGCCAGGAGTTTGGCGTGCAGGCGGATGGTCTCGCGGAGCTCATTCGCGGGGCATATGAGACGCTCGGGCTCATCACCTTCTTTACGACCGGCAAGGACGAGACGCGTGCGTGGACCATAAAGCGCGGTTCGACGGCGCCCGAAGCCGGTGCTGCCATCCACAACGATTTCAAAGACAAGTTCATCCGTGCTGAGGTCGTCCCCTACGACAAGCTTCTCCAAACCGGTTCCTGGGGTGCTGCGCGTGAGCAAGCACTCCTGCGCACCGAGGGCAAAGACTACATCGTCGCCGACGGCGACGTCATGGTGTTTTTGCATAGTTAGTTTGCCGGTAGGAGCCGGGCACGTGTCTCGAAGAGGGCGCTCGCTCGCCCAGCGGCTCGCTCCCTATGCTCCGGCGTCCTTGTTTTGGCATCGCGGCAAAGCCGCAAGCCTAGAAATGCCAAAACACCATGCAAGGACCCCTCCGCAACCCTCTTCTCGACACATACCCGGCTCCCGCCAGCGGATTTGACAATTCCAGGGTGTGCTGTATGGTAATTTTCGGAAGAATTAATAAGGAGGCATATATGAAAAATCGTTGGGGCAAAGTCCAAAAGCGCCTTGCCCAATCGGTGGGCGTGGACGAGGCAACATTCGAAGCTCCGTTCAAAATGGCGCGTCAGCAAGGCCTGCTGCTACTCCATGGTTGGCTTGTCGCTTTGACTGAAGACGAACGCAAGTACGCCATCTGGTTCATCGAGCGCAATGCGGAAGCGGAGAAACTGCAACGCAAGGTCATGGGTACCTTCTTGGGGAATGTCACGAAGTCAATCATCACGATTCTGTGGTGGCATTTCAAGAATGCCCTTGGTATCAAACAGAGGAATGTTGATGAACGTGATCTAAATCGACCATGGAACGAGAAGCGTCACGATTATGACAACGATTGGTACCGTTATCTTGACGAGACGGATCGGCTCAAAGTCATGCGCTTCGGACAGCTTGCTCCAGAAAGTATGGCGCATGTCGAAGAGGTGATCGATGCGTTCACTCGCGATGCATTCTTCAACTGGGGCCGAGCCGTGGAATTTGGCGAGAAGATATCGAAGAATTATGTGGAAGAAAGAATAGGTCTTCTCAAGAAGTGGCTTGCCAACCCAGAAGGCGAACCGCCAACGCCGTAAATTGAACATTCAATCTGCCTTCGGGCACGAGCCTGTACACTGCGTGTGCAGGCTCGAATCTTTTTGGGAACGCGCGCGGCGGAGCCGCGCGCGTGGGCGGAGGGCTGGTTTACGTTCTGTTTTGGGGGTGTAGTATATAGAACATATGGAAAACACCACCGCACCGGGGCAGGGGGAGGTCTCGCCGAAACATCCGAAATTTGTCCGCTGGGCGCTGCTTATTGGTATTGTGGTCGTTTTGAACGTGTTCTTCTTTGTGGTGCAGCAGATTATTTTCCCCGCGCCAAAGTACGAGAATTACTGCCCGCAGCCGGTCAAGCAGGCGCAGACGGCGACCGAATGCGAAACTGCTGGTGGCGTGTGGACGGAGTATCCGCCGCAACAGGTGCCCGCACCTTCCGAGGCGATAAAACCCATTCCTGGTGGTTACTGCGACTACTACACGAAATGCCAGCCGAAATATGAGGCGGCACGTCAGCAGCACAATCTCTACGCGTTCGTCCTTATGACGGTGCTTGGCATCGTCGCGCTCGTCATTGGCGTGGTGCCAATCGGCTCGTCTATCGTCTCGTCCGGTCTCTCGTATGGCGGCGTGGTCGCGCTCGTCATCGGTGCGATGCAGTACTGGGGCGATGCGGGGCAGTGGCTGCGGCTTGCTATCTCGGCGATAGCGCTCGCGGCGCTCATCTGGATCGGCGTGCGCCGTTTCCGCGACGAGCACTAGGTGCACTTATGGCGAAATACGATCACCAAGCGGTAGAAAAGAAGTGGCAGGAAAAATGGGAGGCGCACGGTATGTACCGTGCGCACGATGACTCCACGAAGCCGAAGGAGTACATACTCGACATGTTTCCGTACCCTTCGGGTGCGGGGCTGCACGTCGGCCACGTCGAGAGCTATACCGCTACCGACATCATGGCGCGTTTCGCGCGCATGCAGGGAAAGGAAGTGCTGCACCCGATCGGCTGGGATGCGTTTGGTTTGCCTGCGGAAAATTACGCTATCAAGACGAAAACGCCGCCGCAGAAAAGCACGGATGATGCTATCGGGAATTTCCGCCGGCAGATAAAATCGCTTGGCCTTTCGTACGACTGGTCGCGCGAGATCGGCACGCACTCGCCAGAATACTATCGCTGGACGCAGTGGTTCTTCCTCCTTTTGTACAAGCACGGCCTCGCGTATCGTGCGAAGTCGAAAGTGAATTGGTGCCCTTCGTGCAAGACGGTGCTTGCCAATGAGCAGGTGGTGGATGGAAAGTGTGAGCGTTGCGGCACGGAAGTCGAGCAGAAAGACCTCGAGCAGTGGTTTTTCAAGATCACGCAATATGCAGACGAGCTTTTGAGCGGACTCGATACTATCGACTGGCCGGACTCGACCAAAGCCGCGCAGAGAAATTGGATCGGCAAGAGCGAAGGTGCGGAGATCGAATTCGCGATCGTGGGACGCGAAGAAAAAATAAAAGTCTTCACGACTCGCCCCGACACGCTCTTTGGCGCTACCTATCTCGTGCTTGCGCCCGAGCATCCGCTGGTGGCTGCGCTCGCCGGCCGCATCAAGAATGAGAAAGAAGTGCGCACATATGTGAAGGCGGCGAGCAACAAGACCGACCTGGAGCGCAGTGCGGAAGGGAAGGAGAAGACGGGCGTGTTGCTGAAAGGTATCAAGGCGGAGAATCCGGCAAACGGCGAGAAGCTGCCGGTCTTTATCGCCGACTACGTCTTCGGCAGCTACGGCACCGGCGCCATCATGGCCGTGCCTGCACACGACGAGCGCGATTTTGAATTTGCGCAGAAGTTTGATTTGCCGATTCGGCAGGTGGTCGTGTCGTGCACAGACGATCCGAAGAACCCGCCAGAGAAAGGATTGAAGGAGGTGAAGCGTGACACTGTTGTGGTGCATCTGAAAGACCTCTCCACGGGCAAGTATGCGATTCTCGAATGGCATGGGTCGCTCGAGGGCATCACCACCGCCATCATGGGTGGCATCGAGGAGGGGCAGACGCCCGAAGAGGCGGCGCTCATGGAGATTCGCGAGGAAGCGGCACTTGAGGGTGTTCGTATCACGCGCAAACTTCGCTGGATAACGGGCGCACGATATTTCGCATCGCATAAGGCAGAAAACCGGGTTGCGCATACCTACGCGCTGCTTGCGGAGGTGGATAGTCTTGAAGGGCAGGGCGCCATTCCTGATAACGAGCAGACGAAGCACACGCTCGTATGGGTGGACGAGAACAAAGTGCTTGATCATCTCACGGTGGATCATCAGAAACAGATATGGCAGCTCCTCCACAAGGAAGCGGCGCTTACGGGTGATGGCTATCTCATTAATTCGGGTTCGTTTGATGGCCGCGACAATCGTGAGGCTATGCGAGAGATTGCTGAGTCGGTTGGCGGGAAGATGGTAACGACGTACCGCCTACGCGACTGGGGCGTCTCGCGCCAGCGCTACTGGGGTGCGCCGATTCCTATCATCTACTGCGAAAAATGCGGTACGGTGCCCGTGCCAGAAGAAGACCTGCCAGTGCTCTTGCCGGAAGATGTGGATTTCATGCCCACAGGCGAGTCGCCGCTCGCGCGTTCGGCATCTTTCCACCAGGTCACGTGTCCGACCTGCGGTGCACCGGCGCGTCGCGAGTCCGACACGATGGACACCTTCGTCTGCTCAAGCTGGTACTACTATCGCTTCGCCGACCCGCACGATGATAGCGCGTTTGCGAGTGACGCGGCCATCAAGAAGTGGCTGCCAGTCGACCTCTACCTGGGCGGCGCGGAGCACACCGTTCTCCACTTGCTTTATGCGCGCTTCTTTACGAAGGTGCTCCACGCGTTTGGCTATACCTCCTTCGACGAGCCGTTCCAGAAGATGCGCCACCAGGGCATCATCCTCGCCGAGGATGGGCGCAAGATGAGCAAGTCGCTCGGCAACGTCATCAACCCGGACGATGTGGTGCGCGAGTACGGCGCCGACACGTTGCGCCTCTACGAGATGTTCATGGGTCCGCTCGATATCGCGAAGCCGTGGAATACGAACAATATCACCGGCGCCCGCCGCTTCGTGGAGCGCATGTACCGCCTGCTCGAAAAGCGTACCGAGACAGAGCCCGCGACCTTCGCGCCGCTCCTGCACGAGACCATCAAGAAGGTGGGCGAGGACATTCAGGAGCTGAAGTTCAATACGGCCATCAGCCAGATGATGATCCTTTTGAATGCAGCGGAGGAGGGGATTTCCGACGAGTCGCTCAAGATTTTCGCGCGTTTGCTCGCGCCCTTTGCGCCGCACCTTGCCGAGGAGCTCTGGCATGCGCTCGGAGAGACGGAGTCGGTGCACTTTGCGGGCTGGCCGCAGTACGATGAGGCGCTCCTCGCGGCGAAAGCGGTGACAGTGATCGTGCAAGTGAACGGAAAGCGTCGCGGCGATATTTTGCTCGCGCCGGACGCCTCGCAAGAGGATGCGCTCGCCGCTGCGTCCGCGATACCGGCCGTTTCCGCTGTGCTCTCAGGCAACGAACCCAAGCGTGTCGTCTACGTCCCCGGCCGCATCCTGAACTTAGTCGTATAAACCCAAACCTATGGCAATCATGTGGAACAAGATTACGTGGTACTCGCAGGTGGTGGCGGTGGTACTCGCGCTTGGCATATTCGGGGTGGGGTTTTGGCTCGGCCGGTACTCTGTGCAGCTCGGCGGGCCGACGGTGCGGCTCGTGTCGCCAGCGGCGACCTCGACAGAGCTCGGGGAATCGGTCGTGAATGACGTAACCTTCTCGTGCGATGGCAGCAAGACCATCCGCTCTATTTTTCACCCGCACGATGTGCAGCTTCTCTTGAGCGATGGCCGCAATCTTACCGTGCCACAGGCAATCTCTGCTTCGGGCGCGCGCTATGCCACGCAAGACGAGTCGTTTGTCTTTTGGACGAAAGGCGACACAGCATTCATCACCGAAGGCCCGGCCACGACGTACGAGAACTGCGTCCTGATGCCACAGCCGGAATGATCTTCAAGGTCGAACCTTGAAGTGAAGAATCTTGAAGTGAAAGCAGCGCGGGCTACGCCCGCGCTGCTTTTTTGCGCTTGAGCATCCGCACGAAGAACGGTATGAACGAAATCACGACGATGCTGAAAGAAAGTGGGAGGAGATAGTGTTGGGCGTCCGGTATGGTGCGGCCGAGGAAGTAGCCGAGCCCGGTCATGAGCGGCACCCACAAAGCGGCGCCGATGATGTTTGCGCGTACGAAGCGGTGATAGGGCATCTTGCTGATGCCGGCCATCGGCGGCGTGATGGTGCGCACGATCGGTACGAAGCGCGCTAGGATGACGGCGCGCGTGCCCCAGCGCTCATAAAAGCGCTCGGTGCGGTGGATGTGCTCGGCCTTCACGAGCCGTGGGTAGCGGCGTAAGAGCGGCTCGCCCGTGCGCCGGCCGATCCAATACCCGGCGGAGTCGCCGAGGATGGCCGCGAGGACAGCGAGAATGAGGAGTGAAAACGGATTCAGGACACCATTTGCGGCGATGAGGCCAGATGCAAAAAGCAGGCTGTCGCCCGGGAGAAAGGCGCCTAGCAAAATGCCCGACTCGGCGAAGATGATGACGGCAACGCCGAGCGCGCCCGCCGTCATGACGATGGCGGAAGGGTCGAGCACGATGGTGCGAAGAAACTCAAGCATAGCGTCTATTAGACCATATCGCGCACACTTTCGAAAATCGGACATAGCATGTCCGACAGCATGTGGGACGTTGCACGTCCCACATGCTGGGGATGTGCATAGGGTATAATGGTCGCATGATTCACACCTTGCTTCACTGGGTCGTGGCAGCGATCGCTATCGGCGTAGCGGCATACCTCGTGCCTGGCGTCCATGTAACGCTCGTGGGTGCGCTCGTGCTTGCCGTGGTGCTCGCACTTATCAATCTCTTCATCCGGCCGATCATTTCCATCCTCACGCTGCCGCTCTCGATACTCACGCTCGGCCTCTTCTCGCTCGTGGTTAATACGCTCCTCGTGATGCTTGCAGCGGCTATCGTGCCGGGCTTCTCTGTGGCTGGTTTCTGGTCGGCGTTCTTCTTCGCGATCCTCCTCGCCCTCATTAACACCCTATTTGGCGTTCGCTTCCTGCGGGTGTGAGTTTTTGTTCGCCAAGAGTTCTCTCCTGATACAATGGTTCGCATATGGCATTGCGTCAGAAAAAGGAGGAGGCGATAAAGATGCGTAAAACAGGTGCAAGCTATAGTCAGATTAAAGATACATTGCACGTTAGCAAAAGTACGCTCAGCCTGTGGTTGCGCGACATGCCGCTTTCAGAGAAACGAATCAATGAACTCCGCGGTCGTAGCACCAGACGCATCGAACGATATCGAGAGACACGACGTAAAACGCGCGAAGCACGATTGGACGGCGTGCGTGCCCGCGTTGCCAAAGATATCGGTCGCCTAAGTAAGAGAGACACGTTTATCGCCGGATTGTTCTTGTACTGGGGCGAGGGTGGTAAAACAAAAACAGCAAGTACTACACTCTCGAATACGGACCCGGCCGTGCTGCTGTTCTTCGTAAGGTGGCTGCAACTGCTTGATGTGCCGAAAGATCGGCTACGTGTGCACGTGCATCTTTACGCAGATATGGATGTAAACAAAGAATTACGCTATTGGTCACGCACGCTTGAGTTGCCGCTTAGTGCCTTTCGAAAACCGTATATCAAGCAATCGAACAGAAGCGAGCTCACCTACCCGCAGCGATTCTCGCACGGCACATGCAATCTGGTTTTTGAGAATCGTGACATCTCAGAATACGTGTTGTCAGCGCTCGACCACATTCGTTCCTTGTTTGCTGAGCGGGAAACGATATGATTCCATATATCCACGCGCCTATAGCTCAATGGTAGAGCAACTGTCTTATACACAGTCGGCTCCAGGTTCGAGTCCTGGTGGGCGCACAGCCTAGACATTTTCGTCTCGTGATGAATGTTATACTTCTTGAGCGGTACTCGAATAATCATCGAACTGATTGCCTGTTATGAACAGCTATGACATAAATCGCCTCCCCAAAGACGGATATCTAGTGTTTCCTCTTTCAATGAGCCGGCTTGCAAATACGCAGAGTCCGGACGCATGTTATGAGATGATCCAATATTTTGAATCCAAAGTAAGCGAGGTCGGCATCGATTTGGTTCTTTTGTATACCAACGGGCTTTATTACAACAACACGGAGTCTGCGCTTGATGTTCGGAAACGAACCAATGGCCAGATGCTTGCTCATCGGAACGCGATTTATAAACGCATAGTCAAGGAACGGAAGTATATCACGCAAGCGGTACATTTCCTTCCCTGGGACTACACGATTCTAGACGCACCACGTTTTGATGATTTCTTTCAGATTCTCAAACGCGCCGGCGAAACAGACTTGGTTTTCAGAGAGCTGCTTGAACAGGGTCTTGCCGGGCGTGAAGCAAGTGAAGCTAATCTCAACTTCCTCATCGAGGAGATTGTAATTACGCATCTCATCAGGGAACAGATGATTTCATTCCCCAAAACACTCGTAAGGAAGGATACGTTTAGATTGGTGGTGTATCCAGGCTCTCACTTTGAGGCTGATAAATATCAATATCAGCATCATTTGCTTCCAACGAACTCGGAGTGTGTGAACCCTTATCGTGCGGCACATTATGACTTCTCAGTGAAAACGCTGACTGACTTTATAAAAGAGCCGCAGACCAAAGGGAAGGCGTTATCTGCAAAATAGTGTTCATTCCCCGTGCAGGTCGGATTCGCGCAGGCGCGCGAGCGTAGCGAGCGCGGGGTGGGTGGTGAGGTCGGGGTCGCGCTTGATGAGGGCGGCAGCTTCCGTGCGCGCGGCCTCGACCAGCTTCACGTTGCGTAGGGCTTCCATCGCCACGTCTGAGACACCCCACTGGCGCGCGCCGTAGAGCTCGCCAGCGCCGCGCAGCGAGAGGTCGTATTCGGCGAGCTCGAAGCCGTCTTTCGCTTTCGTGAGTGCGGTGAGGCGCGCGCGGGTTTGCTCACCGTACGATTCGGGCAATGCGAAGCAGTACGCCTGGTGTGAGGAGCGGATCACGCGCCCGCGCAGCTGGTGGAGCTGCGCCAGGCCGAAACGCTCCGCACCTTCTATCAAAATCACCGTCGCGTTCGGCACGTTCACGCCCACTTCCACCACCGAGGTGGCAACGAGTATCTGCGTCTGTCCGTTCGCGAATTTTTGCATCGCGGTCTCTTTCTCCGCGGGTGTCATCTTGCTGTGGAGGATGCCGATGGTCGCTTTCGGGAAGACTTCTTTCGCGAGGCGCGCCGCCTCGGCTTTCACGGACTTTGCCTGGAGCGCGAGCTCTTTGGTGGGGTCGGGTTCGTCGATGCGCGGGCATATGACATAGGCCTGCCGTCCTGCTGCAAGCTCTGTGCGCACGCGCTCATAGGCTGCTTCGCGTTTCTCCGGCCCGAGCACCTCAGTGATGACCGGCTTCCTCCCGAGTGGCATCTGGTCGAGAAGGGTGAGGTCGAGGTCGCCATAGATGGTGAGCGCGAGTGTGCGCGGGATCGGTGTGGCGGTCATAGAGAGGAGGTGAGGCGTGAGGCCGTCTTTGCGTGCGAGCTCCTGGCGGTGCACTTTGCCGAAGCGATGTTGCTCGTCGATGATGGCGTACGCGAGCGTCTTGAACGAAAGCGATTTCTGCACGAGCGCGTGCGTGCCGATGACGATAGGAATCTCGCCATTTGCCACCCATTTCTGAAATTGCGACCGCGAGATGTGCGTAGACTTTTCGCGCGTGATCTTCGAGGGGAACTTGCGGCATTCGCTGCCGGTGATGAGGCCAATCTGGATGGGATGGTCTTTGAAAAAGGAGATGAAGGTCTCGAAGTGCTGCTTCGCGAGGATTTCAGTGGGGCAGAGATAGGCAACCTGGAGCGTGCCGGCTTTGCGCCCCGGTGGGCGCGAGGTGGCGACGAGATAGGCGGTCGCGGCGGCAACGGCGGTCTTGCCGCTGCCGACATCGCCTTCGAGGAGCCGCATCATCGGGTGTGGTCTTTCGAAGTCGTCGACGATCGCATCGATGGCGCGTTGCTGTGCTTTGGTTGGCGGGAAAGGGAATGAGGCGATGAAGTCGGCGAGTGCTGCGCGGTTTACGGTCACGGGGAGCGCGTTTTCGCGCGCCGCCGCTTCGCGGCGGCGCGCCATCATGAGCTGGATCGTAAACACCTCTTCGAATGCGAAGCGCTTCCGTGCCGCCTCGCTGTTTTCGCGCGTGCGCGGTAGGTGCATCCATACGAGCGCAGTCGCGAGCGTGGGGAGGTGATACCGCGTGAGCAGCTCGGAGGGAATCGCGTCCTCCATTCGCTCGTGCACGCCACTTGCGATGCACTTTTTCACCGCATGATAGAGCCAGAGTGAGGAGATGCCTTTGCTCTCGGGATACACCGGGTACAACGCCTGCTCTGAAGTAGTAAGGTTAGACCTTACTACTTCGTTTCCGGTTGCCGTGTTGAAGAGGTTGTCATGTACATCGTCGGGTTTCACCGGCGTGCGCTCGATGTCTGGGTTTGCGAGGTACGGTTTCTCGGCCGTGCCGGCCATGCGCCCGGTCGCTTTCACCACCATGCCGTCGGCGAGACTCTTTGCGATGTACGGCTGCGAAAACCACATCACTTTCACACGACCAGACGAGTCCTCAAGCCATGCCTCAGCGATGGGTCGGCGACTCTTCCATGCTTTACGCGTTTCCGGTTTTCGGATGGTGCCGTATAGTGTCACGTCGGCACCGGGCGTGGCGGCTGCGATGGTTCCTGTGGGCCCCGCGTTCTCATACCGTGCAGGGAAGTGGTACAGCAAGTCGCGCACCGTCACGATGCCGAGTTTCCGCAACGCCGTCTTCTGATCCGCCCGCAGCCGCGGAAAATGCGCCGAAATAAGATCACCGGGGTTCATGGGCACAGTATAGACCGGTTTGCGCTACAGCACCCAAAAGAGCAGGCTGCCGAACACGGGCAGAAGGAACAGATACCTAAGTGATGTGACGAATATGAGACCGATGCCGTAGACGAGCACGCGCGCAAGTGTTACGGGTATCTCACGGAAAACAATAAATTCTGCGGGCGCTTCATTCTGCTGCGCATAGTCATATACGAGTGCATTAAATGGGATGAGTAGGAGTGCGCCAAAGAACCCCTCAAGGAGTGTCAGTACATAAAACGGTATAGTGCCATGCACATAAAAGAATCCTGTCCAAATGGCCATGGTGATTACGGTTCCCGCGCGCAGAATATTCGTGCGCTTCAGACGATCAGCATAGTGCCCGATGAGGAGTATGAACAGGGCGCTTCCGAAGCTTGCAAGCGTGCCCACGAACCCGACAGAAAGAATACTCCCGAACGTGAGGAAGATGATGATTGGCAGTACGATACCGCCAAGCTCCTCACGAAGGTTCTCGCCTATTTCTGCAAAGATGTAACGCGGATAGTTGCGAGCAAGTGCTATGAAGCGCTTCATCTTGAACTGCATGGGCGGACGATTTTCAGGGAGATACAAGAGCGATAATGAGGTTGCGAGATAGAGGACGATCGTGAGTATGAACAAGAGCGAGAATCCGCCTCTCGTCACTATGAATGCGCCGATAAGTGGTGAAGCGACAGCGACAAATTTTGGCAGTGCATACAGCTTGCCAACAGCGCCGCCCATCTCTTTTTTCTGTGCCTGCATCACGAAGAACATATGGAGCGGGTACCAATAAAAGGCGACTGTCGCTGCGCTTGTTACAGCGATAACCCACAGTGGAATGCTTATGTGCGGCAAAACATACAGGAGGCCGAAGTAGGCGAGCTGGAGCGGGAAGTAAGCGAGTAGTGTCCGCTTAAGTCCTAGATGCTCTGAGACGATGCCTGCGAGGATAAAGAGGAAGAGTATCGCGACGTAGAGTGTCAGATAATAGGTAAAAACCTGCGCCACCGAATAATGAAGCGTCAGGAGGTAGATGGGGATGAAGATACCGATGAACGACCCGGCGAGGCCGTTGAGCGAGTGCATCAGATAAACGGCTTTGATGCTGTTTCGCATAAGCTAATCGCGCTGCACGGCTTCGCGCACGCGGTCGAAGACGGTGGCAAACCAGAGGCGGTCGTGCGTGTTGCCGATGTGCTCGGCTGCGGTGCGGTAGGGTATCCACTGGGCGGCTTCCATCTCCATGCTCGGCGCGAGCGCTGTGCCTGACTCTGCAGCAAAGAGGAACATATGAATTTCTTTCTGCTCGGTCTCACTGAGCGAGCCGTCTTTCATGATGCGCGGTCGCGTGTACGTGCCGAGGTCGCCGATGAATTCAAGATTTGCGAGGCCGGTCTCCTCGTGTATCTCACGGCGCGCCGCTTCCTCGTCGCTCTCGCCTGGGTCCACATGACCTTTCGGAAAGAGCCAGGCGCCATCGCCACCCTGCCTGCGCACGAGCGCGATGTCGCCACGGTCGTTTAATACGATGCCGCCAGCCGTCCGTGAAATATGCATGTAACCAGTATAGCGCCCGGATGGTTCCTATAGATAGGAGCTCTTTCGCCCATGCGCCTCCCGGCGCATGGGCTTGCACCTGGGTACGAGGAGACGAGTACATCCGTCTCGCGGTTTCTCACGATACCGCTTAGCCATCACCGATACGTCCTATGTCTCGCGCGCTTGGCCTCGGTCTCATGATTCTCGTGCTCAAGGTGCTTGTTCCCGAGATCTTTGATTCAATCACTCAGACGATTCTGCTCGCACTGCGCGGTGCACAAGTTTCACTCGCAGCCGCAACCAAACTCGCTGCCGCTGCAAACAACTTTGTGCCACCTCCGCACTAGCATTCGTCCCTTTTTCACAAACCGGCCTGTCCGGTTTTTGTGTTTGCTGTGCCATACTATCCGCATGAGTCGCAAATCATTTATCTGGGGCGGGCTCTTCATCGGCTCGACAATCGGCGGGATGCTGCCGAGCCTGTGGGGAAGCGATATGCTCTCCATGAGCTCGGTCTTCCTCACCGCCGTGGGCGGCTTCGTGGGTATCTGGGCCGGATTCAAACTCGCCTCCGCGCTCGGAGTGGATTAACGCCGCGAAGCGCAACGCGTCGGTAACGACAAGCATTTGAGAAGATACAAAAATACGGTAGGATGGCCGTACGGAGACGTGGCTGAGTGGCCGAAAGCGCCTCACTGCTAACGAGGTAGGGCGTAAAAACCCTCGTGGGTTCGAATCCCACCGTCTCCGCAGGAGGTTTAGCAGGATACCTAGGGAATCAAGCTTGCTTGATGTGTTCGACAGGCATGAGCGTCAATCTCATGCTTTTTACGTGTAGAGCCCCGTACACTTATGCACATGCGGACACGAAGTGGGACTCGACCAGATATCTATACGATCGGCCATTCCAATCGATCGCTGCGAGAGTTCGTAGCCTTGCTTACGGCGCATGGCATCGGGCAGATCATAGATGTGCGCACCGTCCCACGGTCGCGACATAATCCGCAATTCAATGAGAAGCGTCTTGCGTTATCGCTAAAGAAGCACAACATTCGTTACGTGCGTCTAGAATCGCTTGGCGGATTCCGCCACGCGAAGAAGGATTCGAAAAACACGGGGTGGCGGAACCTCTCGTTCCGAGGATTTGCCGATTACATGGCAACGGAAGAATTTAATGAGGGTCTTGCCACACTCGAGTCGCTCGCGAGGAAGCGTAGGAGCGCTGTCATGTGCGCCGAGGCGCTGCCATGGCGCTGCCACCGGTCGCTGATTGCTGACGCGCTCACCAAGCGCCGCTGGGACGTCTTTACTATTATGAGCCCTTCGAATGCGCCGAAGCACAAGCTGACGCCCTTCTTGAAGGTGAAGAACGGCGTGCTTACGTATCCGGCCGAAAAGCAAAATACAGGCATGATTCGGTACCGATACAAAGGAGCGAAATTGCTGTTCGTGGGCATCAATCCGCACCACGGATCGTACGCGCGCGGCATACCGTTCTCGAACAACAAACTGTTCTGGTACCTGCTTGCGCATTCGGGTATCTTGCCCGAATCGCGTGACGAACTGCGCGACGATAACATACTGCGGCGTGTGTATCGTTCTCGTTTCGGCGGTGGCGAGGGGCTTGGATTCGTCAATATGGTGGACCGTCCATCTCATGACGTGACTGAGCTTAAACCTGGCGAGGAAATACGCGGACGATCGCGACTGCTGCGTGCCATCAGAAACGAGTGTCCGAGAGTCGTATGCTTTATCGGGAAGATCGCGTACGAGAAATTCAGCGGCTCAAAAGCATTCGACTTTGGCTGGCAAGCAAATATCGGCGACTCGCGCGTCTTCGTCATGCATTTCCCGCAACATGGTCCGGCAGCCGTGCGCGTCCGGGAACTACGAATTGCGGCGAAAGCTGCACGAATACCGCTATACAGATAGACACCCCTTCAGCACCAACAACGTGTGTTTGATAAAATAACGCGTATGAGCTACAGCACCGTTATTCTGGCGAGTTGGGGATTGTTCATGCTTGTGTGGGCTGTCGGCGCGTTCAATGTGAAGCGCGACATCGCGGGCGGCGCACAGTGGCGCTATGTGGCATTTCGTCTCGTTGGTGTGGTACTCGTCGTGTTTGCGGTGACGCGCATCTTGACCGGCGCGGCGCGTTACACAAAAGCCGGTGCGGTGCTTGGCACGGGTCTGTTTACTCCGCCGCTCGCGCTCGGCTGGGGTGGGGCGGCGCTCACGGTGCTCGGCGTGCTTTTTGCGATCTGGGCGCGCGTGCACCTCGGCCGCAACTGGAGCTCGGTGCCCTCCGCCAAAGAAGGCCACGAGCTTGTGACAAGCGGGCCATACCGCTTCGTGCGCCACCCCATCTACACGGGCGTTATCCTTGCGACCTTCGGCGCGGCTCTTTCCGGCAGCGTCTTCGGTATCGGCATCTTTCTCATCGCTGCTGTAGTGACCTCGCGGCGCATCTCCATCGAGGAACGCATCATGTGCGACCTCTTTCCGGACACCTATCCCGCATACCAAGCACGCACGAAGAAGCTCATCCCGTTCGTGTGGTGATATGGCCGCAGCGTATGGATGACTACACGGCAGACGATGTGCAGGAAGCGCTTCGACCAATAGCTTCACTTATCAGTAAATCTGAAAAGGCACAGCAGAAACTGGCTCCGGGAACATGGCAGCACACGATGCTGGGAGACAATCTCAGGGCGCTACGCATTGCATCTGCCCTGATGGACAAGGAAACGGGCGATGCGGATACCTTCACGCGGGATGACGTGCGAGCAGCTCTCCGCGCGTTTGCTTCGATGCTGCGCAAGACCGAGGAAGCTCAGGCAAAATTCTCGCCGGGAACTTCCCAATACACGCTGCTGCGAAATAGGCTCAAGGCGTTGCGTGTCGCTTTGTCCCTGCTAGAGAGAAAAGGGACCGAGGGCTGAAAGTCACTGGGCCATCATGCTAAGCTGGGCTCATGGTTGAAAACACAAGTTGCATAATCGTGCATGGTTGTCCGTCGGATGCGGAAAAGGCCATGAACCCCGAGACGCGTACCTACGATAAGCACTGGCTCCCGTGGTTGAAAAGGAATCTCGTTGCTGCCGGGATAAAAACGGAAACGCCGCTTATGCCCGAGCCGTGGGCGCCAGACTACCAGAAGTTTAAGTCGGAATTTGAAAAACTTGAGGTCGATGAGAATACGATCTTGGTCGGGCACAGCTGTGGCTCTGCCTTTCTTGTTCGTTGGTTAGGAGAAACGAAGAAAAAGATTGCTAAGCTCATCTTAGTCGCTCCGTGGAAGATTCCAGATGAAGGGGACGATCTCAGGCAAGCGTTTTACCTGTACCCGATTGACGAAGACATAAAATCGAGAGTCGGAAGGATTGTAATGTTCACTGCCGATGATGAGGAAGACGAAGGGAAAGAAAGTCTGAGAATCTTTCACGACGTGCTGGGTGGGGGAGGTTATCGAGCTCAAAGGACACGGACATTACACGTTCACCGATATGAGAACGGAGGAATTTCCAGAGTTGTTGGATGTGGTCCTGAATTGACTCGCATTGAAAGCAACGGCGATTCTCGGGTAAAGGCAAGCAGCGCAGGCGTTCTTCATCGGTATCTCAACGGGCCGGCGCTATGGTGGTGCGATACCCATAACACTCCCGGCGTATGAGCAATCGACCTATACATTTCGAGATTCAAGCCGATGATGTCGATCGGGCGAAGAAATTCTATGAGGATGCGCTCGGGTGGACGATAGAAAAGGCGCAGATGTCTGGTGACGGCATGGACTATTGGATGATCATGACCGGCGAAGGTCCCGGCATTAACGGCGGGCTGTATAATCGAGCGGACAACGAACGAAAATTTCAGAGCTTCGATTGCACCATTTTGGTCGATGATATTGATTCCGTGATTGCTGCCATTAAGGCGAACGGCGGCGAAATCCAACCGTGGGAAGGAAAAGAGAAGTGGGAGATGAAGGGGCTGGGGTGGTTCTCGCGCGCGCAAGACACTGAAGGGAATGTGTTCGGCCTTCTGCAGGCGACCGAGTGGAAGCCGGGCTGAGCGCTCTCTCGGCTACTTGTGGCCACTGTAATCTCAGCAGGGATTCGCTTCGGCGGATCCCTTGGTTTTTCAAGGAGCGGTATCGGGTATAATGAACCCACTATTTATTGATTCAGAGAGACAGTATG
Organism: bacterium; assembly: GCA_021789225.1. Classification (GTDB taxonomy): domain Bacteria; phylum Patescibacteriota; class Minisyncoccia; order Phycocordibacterales; family Phycocordibacteraceae; genus C7867-001. The sequence continues at coordinate 39,963 of JAJYJQ010000002.1, forward strand.
AACGGATTTATTGATTTTATGAGGTCGAAGGGGATCGTCGGCTTGGCGACCGGTTTCATCTTGGGCGGTGGTATCTCAAAAATCACCGCGTCCTTGTCGAACGACATCATCAACCCGCTCGTGGGTGCGGCATTGCCAGGAGTGACAGGCGATCTTTCAAATGGAATGATCACCGTGCACGGTGCGAAGGTGATGTGGGGAAGTTTCGCGATAAACGTAATTGATTTCCTCATGATCGCGCTCGTCGTGTACTTTGCAGTGAAGAGGTTTGGTCTTGAGCGGTTGGATAAGAAAGAAGACGCTCAGTAGGCCCGGATCTTCCGTATGTTCCTCTTTCCCACACGCGAGCGGTATCGCGCCATCGACGATAATTACAAGCTCGCGCTCGTGCGCCTGGTCTTCTCCTTCGGGACATCGGCCGTGGGGACCGTGTGGAGCTTGTACATGCACGCGATCGGTTTCTCTGATTCGACGGTCGGGTACATCACGGGTGGGGCAGTATTCCTCTCCCTCGTACTCACGCTTGCGAGCACGCCGATACTGGAGTTCTTTCAGGCGCGTCGGCTGCTGATTTTTAGCCTGTTACTGTATACCGTGTCCTATGTGCTCGCCGGGCTCTCGACGAGCAAGGTGCTCTTCGTGCTCGTGGCGGTTGGCACCGCGATAGCGGTCGCGATCCGGACCGAGAGCTTCGCCATCCTCTTCCGAGACACGACCTCACGCGAGAAGCTTTCGCAGCGCGAGGGGCTTATGTATGCGCTGGTGAACTTGGGGTGGCTCGTCACGCCGGTATTCGCCGGCTTTTTGCTTGCGCGGTATGGGTTCCCGGTCGTCTTCTTCTTAAGTGCAGCCATGTTTTTCGTCTCGATGCTGATGCTAGTGTTCAGCGACATGCTGCGCGCACGAAAAACGTTCAGCAGTATCGATACGGATCCGTTCGTGAGTATCAAGACCTATCTGGCGCGGAGAGAGATGTGGTATCCCTATGCGGTCAAATTCGGTCTTAATGCTGCAAGCGGATTTGTCCTCGTCTACCTGCCGATTTTCCTCGTCGAGCGCGGCGCGTCGCCCGCGTATATCGGCGCGATGATCAGCATCATGGCTGCCGTGCATGTCCTCTTTGATTTCAAGATTGGCAAGATTGCCAGGCCACAACAGTTCAAATCGTTCTTCGTGTTCGGATTCGTCTCAAGTGCGGTGTTGCTGGTGTGGGCAAGTTTCATCCAGAATCCGGACGTGCTCTTGGCGGTGGTGCCGCTCGCGGGCGTCGCGACCCTCTTCGTCGAGCCGTTGCAGGATACATTCTTCTTCTCGCTCATAGAGAAAAGCGAGGACGAGGAGCGGCTGTATCCGGTGTATAGCACGGCGGCGCAGTTGGGCGGCTTCGTCGCGAAGGTGCTTGCGGCGACGGTGCTGCTCTTCGCGTCGGAACAATTCGCATATATTGCCATCGCGCTTGTGCTTTTTGCGATTGCAGGTATCGTGGCGCGCATGCGCACCCAGGAAGTGCTCGTGCCGGCGGCTGTCCGCTAAGCTCGCGCAATCGGCGAGCTCGCGCGTTCATGAATCTTTCACGATGTGGGTGCGTATCATCACGGTACGCATATGCAGATACTCGCGTGTACCGCAAAGATTCACCGGGCGACCGTCACCGAGGCGGACTTGAACTACGTCGGCTCCATTACTATCGATGAAGCGCTCCTGGAGGCGAGCGGCATCCGGCCTTTCCAGATGGTGCAGATCACGAACGTAGCGAACGGCACGCGCTGGCGCACGTATGCCATCGCCGGCAAGCGAGGGAGCGGAGACATGTGCTTGAACGGTCCGCCCGCGCGTCATTTCCAGAAGGGAGATGTGATCATCGTGCTCGCGGAGGCGCTGGTCGATCCTTCGGAATTCGCCGCTATGAGTCCGGTCGTGGTGTTTGTCGATGAGCACAACCATGTGACGACGGTGCAAAGACACCGCGCGATACCGATTCGCGCGACACGCGCATGAATACGTCTGCCGTATTTACGGGCCCGAACGCACTTGCGACGTTTCTGCAACCAGAAGCGAACGCGCCGACGCCGCTCGTGGAGCTTCCGCGTACATTGAATGCATTCGCGCACGAGGGCGTGCGCATCTTCGCGAAGCTCGCGTACCTTTCGCCGCTCTTCACGAGCAAACAGCTCGCGGCGCGCCACCTCCTGCAGCGTGCGAAAGACGAGGGGCGCTTGAACGGCGTGCACACGCTCGTCGAGAATTCGTCGGGGAACATGGCAGCGAGTCTCATCGTGCTCGCGCGGCAGTTCGGCATCTCGCGCGTGGTCGTGGTGGTGCCGCGCGATATTGCGCCGGGGAAGCTTGAATTGCTGCGCGTGCTTGGTGCGGACATCGAATTTCATACGGCAGCATCAGGGAGTGAGAGCGGCGTGGCGCACGCGCAGAAGCTCGGCCGGCAGCGCGGGTGGCTCAACCTCGGGCAGTACCAGAACGAGGCGAACCCGGAAGCGTATGAGCGCTATCTGGCGCCGCAGGTGTGGGAGCAGACGGGCGGGAAGCTCTCGGTCTTTTGTGCGGGGCTTGGTACCACGGGCACGCTCCTGGGGTCGAGGCGGTATTTGAAAGAGCGGTCGCCTGCGATAGCGGTCCTGGGTGTCGTGCCGCGCCATGACGCGGTGCCGGGCGTGCGGAGCGCGCGCCGCCTCGAAGAGGTCGCGTTCGCGTGGGAAGACGCGATCGATCATCGTATCGAGGTGGAGCCGAAAGAGGCATTCAAGGCGAGCCTTGCGCTCTGCCGCTCTGGCATCCTCGCGGGGCCGAGTTCGGGCATGGCGCTCGCTGGGCTTCGGGAGATGCTTGCGGCGCACAAGGTGGCGGGCACGCTCGATACGTTTCGCAATGCGGCGGGCGAGGTGGTCGCCGCGTTCGTGTGCCCGGACTCGGCCCTCTTGTATTTGGAAAAATATTCGACGCACCTCGACCCGGAGGATTTCCAATGAGTATGTCCTCGACAATTTTCACCCCGAATGGTTCGCGTGCGCTCGCGATGCGTGTGGGCGGCGTTTCTTATCTCCGGCTTCCGGTACGCACGCGCCGCATCACAGAGCAAGACGACCTTTTCGCATTGCTCGGGGAGTATGTCGCGCCGCACGTGGAGTCGGGGGATGTCATTTTCGTAAGTGAGAAGGCGGTCGCGCTCACGCAGGGGCGGGTGGTGCGCATTAACGCGGTGCAGGTTTCAGCGCTTGCGCGCATCCTCTCGGGCCACGTGCGCAATCATGTGGGGACGGCGCAGTTCCGCGGCTTCGGGCATGGCACGGCGCCTGCGATGCAGCTCGTGATCGAGGAGGCGGGCGTGCTGCGCGTTTTGGTTGCGGCGACCGTCGCGGCGGTGACACGACCGTTCGGTATCCACGGCGCGTTCTATGTGCTCGTGGGGAAGCGCGCGAAGTCAGTGGACTGCCCGATGTCGTTTGATATCGAGCCGTACACCGCGTATGCGAAGCGGCCGCCACTCGACCCACGCGGCGTGGCAAAAAAGATTCACTCGGTGCTCGGCGTGGAGGCGGTGGTCGTGGACGCAAATTATCTGGGCGCGTTCTCGCTGGGGAAGTCGAGCGCGCGTATCACCGAGCGGTTCATCCGCGCCGTGCTCAAAGATAACCCGGCCGGCCAAGCCGACGAGATGACGCCGTTCCTTATCATCCGGAAGGAGTAGAGGTATGAAGAGGGCGGCAGGTTGTGCGTTGCTCACCAGCGCTCACTCGCCCAGCCGCTCTCCTGCGTGCGAACTAATGCGCGAGGGCGAGCGGGATGATGCAGGTGGCGCCGGCGGCGGTGAGCGCGTCGATGGCAGCTTGCATGGTGGCGCCGGTGGTGACGACGTCGTCGAGGAGAAGGTAGGTGAGGGTGGGGTCGAGCGGGTGCGCGGCGCCGAAGGCGCCGCGCATGTTGCGGATACGCTCTTGCCGCGAGAGTGTCGTTTGCGAGACAGTGTCACGCGTGCGCACGAGAATGTCGGTCGCAAGCGAGAGATCGCTCTCGCGCAGGGCGCGCCGAGCGATTTCTTCTGCCTGGTTGTAGCCGCGCTCGGCGCGCCGCGCATTCGAGAGCGGAATCGGCGTGAGCACGGCGCGGCCGAACCCTTCCTCCGCCTGCCACTCCGTCAGGTAGTCCTGGAGCGCACTGCCCAAGAGCGAGAATGCGCGTTCGCTCCGATGGTATTTCGCTTCGTGCATGAGTGCGCGCACCTGCGGGTCGGCGAACGAGAGGAGGGCGGTCGCTTCGGGGCGGCACACGCGGATGAGCCGAGGCGAGCTGCGCGCAAGGAGCGTGTCTTCGGTGAACGCGCGCACCTGCCGCTCATCCGGGCGCGGCGGGAAGAGTAGATCAAGCACGATGGTGGCGAGACGGCGCATAGCTTCATGATAAGATACTCGCATGAGTTTCTTCTCGGATATGTTCGGGAAAAAGAGTCAGGCACACAGTGCGCTCGGCATCGATGTCGGCTCCTCTTCGCTCAAGGTGGTGCAGCTCCGGAAGGAACGCGGTGCGGTCGTGCTGGAGACGTACGGAGAGCTTGCACTCGGTCCCTATGGCGGCGTCGAGGTGGGGCAGGCGACCGACCTGCCGGCCGATGTCATCGCCAAGACGCTCACGGACCTCCTGCGCGAAGCGAACGTGACAACGAAAGACTGCGGCGTGTCGATCCCTTCCGCACGGTCGCTCCTCACCTTCGTTACACTGCCGCGCCGCGACAGCCCGGAGGAACAGAAGACGATCATCGAGCTTGAGGCGCGTAAGTACATCCCCGTGCCGGTTTCCGAAGTGCAGCTGGATTGGTTCACCTTGCCTCCGAGCACTGCAGCTGAAGAAGAATCGGCGACGCCGCCCGCGACGGTCGATGTGCTCCTCGTGGCGGTTCATAACAATGAAATCCAGCTGCTGAACGAAGTCGTCCGCCAGTCCGGGCTCGCGGCGACGTTCTTCGAAATCGAGATTTTCAGCACGATCCGCTCAGTGGTGGATGAACCGGTGAAGCCGGTGATGGTGATTGATGTCGGCGCCGCATCTACGAAAGCGTACGTCGTGGAGCGTGGCGTGGTCGTGCTCTCGCACTCGATACCGCATGGCGGCCAAGACGTGACGCGCGCAGTCGCGACCTCGTCGGGCATCGACATTGCGCATGCGGAGCACGCCAAGAAAGAAAAGGGATTCTCGGATGGGGAGGGTGAGGCACGGGTCACGGCGACGGAAACGACGTTCTCCATCATCTTTGAAGAGGCGAAACGGGTCTTGTTCCAGTTCGAGCACGAGCACCATCGCTCCGTGTCGGTCATCGTGCTCACGGGCGGCGGCGGCGTCACGAAAGGGCTCGGCGAGTATGCGCAAAAATTCTTCTCCATCGAGACACGCGTCGCGGATCCTTTCGCAAAGACGCAAGCGCCCGCGTTCATTCGCCCGGTGCTCAAAGAGATCGGTCCGGAGTTCTCCGTGGCGGTCGGCGTCGCGCTCCGGAAGCTCGAGGAATTCGGCTAGCAGCGCGGCGGCCTTCGGCCGCCGCGCTGGCTGTGCATAACTTTGGTAGGAGCCGGCGCTCTGTACACGTATACTGAAATCATCTATGGATGTCCCCTCGCAAGTGCCGACATCGTTCGTACCGCACGCGCCGCTCCGCCCGACCGCGCCGGCGCGCCCGACGCATTTCGATGTCGGAGGCGCGTTCTCGCTTATCGCGATCGGCGCGCTCGTGCTCGCGATGCTCGCGAGCGTGGGCGTGTTCGCCTATGAGCGCGTTCTCGAAGGGCAGCTCGCGAGCGCTCGCGCCTCGCTCGCTACGGCGGAGCAGTCGCTCGACCCGGCGACGGTGAGCAGTTTCCTCCGCTTGCGCGATCAGCTCGGGTCTATCCGCTCGCTGCTCGACGGCCACATCACGCTCTCACGCTTCTTTGATACGCTCGAGACGACCACGGTCGAAGGGGTTTCATTCAACACACTCAAGATGACCATGCAGAGCGACAAGAGCGCGGTGATGAGCGCAGGCGGCGTCGCGCGGAATTTCAATGCGCTCGCCGCCGAGTCGCACGCCATCGGCGAGAGCGGGAGTGTCACGCGCGTAGCGTTCTCGAACCTCTCGGTTAATAAGGACGGCTCGGTAAACTTCACGCTTGACGCGGTGGTCGCGCCCGAGCTTGTCGAGAATTTCCGCGCGGTCGCCGCGTCTGGAGGTAGCGTAACCGCCATACCGGCCGTTTCAGCCGCATCAACGACGCCAACGTCACCTGTACCGGATATGAGCAATCCGGCTGCGCGCACGAAACCAACGCCATGAACGGAAAACTCATCCCCAGCATAGCGGGCATCATCGCTCTCGGTCTGTACTTCGGGTACGTGCAGCCGACGTTCTCGTCGGATATCGCGTCGCTTCGGCAACAGATTGCGAGTGAAAATGATTCGCTTGCCGCTGCGAAAGAGTATGCGTCGCGCGCAGCGAGCCTGGATGCGGAGCGCTCTCAGATTCCTGCCGCCTCGCTCGCGAGCGCCGAGACGATGCTCCCGGGCTCGGTCGATACGGTCAAGCTTGTGTTCGATCTCTCGGCGCTTGCAGCGCGTTCCGGATTCTCACTCACCAATTTCAATGTCTCTTCACTGCCATCCAAAACGCCGGGAGACCAGGGCGGGCCCGTGTACCAGCCGGTCGTCGTGGTGGTGTCTGGCACGGGAACGTACAACAGCTTCCGGCAGTTTCTCGATGGCGTGGAGCACAGCTTGCGTATCATCGACGTGACCGAGCTCTCCATAAAGAGCGCGTCGGGTACGTATTCATATCAGGCGACGCTGCAAGCGTATTGGCTTCCGAAATAATATGAAAAATACCACCACGTTCATCATCATCGGCATCGTCGTCGTACTTGTCGGCGGGTATTTCTATATGAGCGGCACGAGCGGGTCAGAGCTTCCGGTCACGGTGTCTGCGTCCGCGGACTCGACCTCCACCCCCTCACAATTCGAAAGCTTGGTCGCGCAGGTGACGCCGCTCTCATTCGATACGAGTATCTTTTCGGACCCGCGTTTTGAGGCACTGCACGACATGACGACACCGTTTACGCCAGTGACGGTCGGGCGCACCGACCCATTTGCGCCGATCTAGAAATTGAGTACGCTCCATGAACACGCTAGACCTATTGGTACAGCAGGAGCTCGTGAAGCCGGAGGACCGGGGAGCGATCGAGCGGGAAGCACGCGCGCCAGGCGGGTCGCTCGATACTGCGCTCGCCAAGTACGGCATCACGCCTGAGACAGCGCTCAGCACAGCCGCAGAGCACTACCACATCCCCTATCGCTTGCTCGGGGAAACGCGCGTCCCGGGAGCGGCGCTGAAGCACATCCCCGAGGACTCGGCGCGGCACTACCATTTCGTTCCGCTCGGTCTGGCCGATGGGGCGCTTGAGGTCGGCGTGACGGACCCGGATAACATCGAGGCGCTCGACGCGCTCCAGTTCATCTCGGCGAAGAGCGGCATGCCGTACAAACTCTATCTCGTCTCCGAGGCTGACTTCAAGAAAGTGATCGATGAGTACCAGAATCTCACGGGTGAGGTGGGCGAAGCCCTTTCCGAGCTCGAGACCGACACGGTCGCTGCCGCGCGCGAGGCGGAAGCGGCGGCGGAGACGGAAGCCGAAGTGGAGTCGCTCGCGTCGGCGGAAGGGAAGTCTGAGGAGAACATCAAGGCGGACGCACCGGTCACGAAGATCGTCGCCACCATCCTCCGGTACGCGGTCGAGGGAGAGGCGTCCGACGTGCATATCGAGCCCTCGCCAACCAAGACGCGCGTGCGTTTCCGCATGGATGGCGAGCTGCACACCTCGCTTGAGCTGCCGGCGAAGGTGCATCCGGCAGTGGTGGCACGCATCAAGATCCTCTCGCAGATGCGTCTCGATGAGAAGCGCAAGCCGCAGGACGGGCGCTTCTCGGCGACGGTCTCCGGACGGCGTATCGATTTCCGCGTCTCGACCTTCCCGACGCAATCCGGCGAGAAGGTCGTGATGCGTATCCTCGACCAGCAGAAATCCATGGAGACGCTCGAGTCCATCGGGCTCGAAGGCTCCGTGCTCGAGACCGTGCGCTCCTTCGCCGAGCAGCCCTATGGCATCGTGCTCATCTCCGGCCCGACCGGCTCGGGTAAATCGACGACACTCTTCTCGATACTTTCCGAGGTTGACCGCGAGACGCGCAACGTCGTCTCGCTCGAAGACCCGGTCGAGTACAACATCGAGGGTGTCGCACAGTCGCAGGTGCACCCGGAGATCGGCTACACCTTCGCGAACGGCCTCCGCTCAATCCTCCGCCAAGACCCGGACGTGATCATGGTCGGCGAGATTCGCGACAAGGAGACAGCGCAGCTTGCCGTGCAGGCAGCGCTCACTGGCCACCTCGTCTTTTCGACAATCCACACCAACACGGCCGCCGATGCGATCCCGCGCCTCATCGACATGGGGGTCGATCCGTACCTCATCGCGCCGACTTTGATCGCGGTGATGGGGCAGCGCCTCGTGAGGAAGCTCTGCAAGGGCGCCGGGAAGCCGTTTCCGGTCACGGAGAGCATCCGCTTGCTGCTCGACAAAGAATTCGCGGATCTGCCGGAGAAATATCGCGCGACGATGCCGCAGTTCAAAGAGTTCTATCGCGCGACGCCGACGCCTGACTGTCCGAACGGTACGCGCGGCCGCACCGCGGTCTTCGAGATTCTCAAGATGGACAAGGAGCTCGAACACATCGTGCTGACCGACCCGACGGTCGAGAAGGTATACACTGCCGCGCGCGAGAAGGGCATGTTGACCATGCGCGAGGATGCTATCATGAAGGCGCTCGCAGGAAAGATCCCGTTCGAAGAGATCGGCACGCTCGGCGGCGGAATGCTCCTTCCCGAAAGCGAAGAAACTACTGGAAATTGATTTCACACTATGGCGACCTACAACGTGTTCCTTGTTGACGACGACCGATTCTTGCTCGATATGTACGCGCTCAAGTTCCGCAAGGCGGGGCATGTCGCGACCGCATTCCACTCGGGTGAAGAGATGCTCGCAGCGCTTCGCAAGAAGCCGCAGATCGATGCGGTATTGCTCGATATCATCATGCCGGGCATGGACGGCTTCCAGCTCCTCGAGGCGATACGCAAGGAAGGGCTCGCCGAAGGCGCGAAGATTATCGTCCTTTCGAACCAGGGCAATGACAGCGACATCGAGCGCGCGCAGAAATTCGGGATAGACGGCTACATCGTGAAGGCGTCAGCCATCCCCTCCGAGGTTTTGGAGAAGACCGTACAGATAATCGAGAAACGAGCCGCATGAGTACGACCGCCCCGAATCTTGCCGCGCTCCTCGATACCGTCGTCGCGGAAGGCGCGTCGGACTTGCACATCACGGCCGGGCAGCATCCGCTCGTCCGCATTTCCGGGTCGCTCATCCCGCTCACGCAGCACCCCGTCCTTACCGCAGCAGACACGGAGGCGATGCTGCAAAGCATCTTGCCGAAGGAACGCTGGGATACGTTCCGGCAGAATCAGTCGATAGACTTTTCCTATGCGCACAAAGAGAGTGCCCGCTTCCGCACGAACGGGTATGTCGTGCAGGGAAGCGTTACGATCGCGATGCGCCTCATCCCGCACGAGATTCACACGCTCTCTGAATTGCACTTGCCCTCGGTCCTCGAAGTGTTCGCGCAGCGGACGCAGGGATTCTTTCTTGTCGTGGGCCCGGTCGGGCAGGGGAAGTCGACGACGCTCGCCTCCCTCATCGAGACCATCAATGCGACGCGCGCCGAGCATATCCTCACCATCGAAGACCCGATCGAGTACCTCTTCGAGCCGAAAAAGTCGCTCGTGCATCAGCGTGAGGTGCATATCGACGCGCTCGATTTCCACTCGGCGCTCCAAAGCGCCTTCCGCGAGGACGTGAATGTCATCATGGTCGGCGAGATGCGCGACCTGGAGACCATCTCCTCGGCGGTGACCGCCGCAGAAACCGGCCACCTCGTCTTCTCGACTTTGCACACGAACAATGCGGCGCAGACCATCGACCGCATCATCGACATGTTCCCGGCGAATCAGCAGGGGCAGGTGCGCGTGCAGCTTGCGAACTCGCTCGCCGGCATCTTCTCGCAGCGCCTCATCCCGCGCATCTCAGGCGGGCTCATCCCGGCCTACGAGCTTCTCATCAACAACAGCGCGGTGGCGAACCTCATCCGCGAAGAGCGCACGCACGAGATTTCGACGGTCATCCAGACCTCGTCGCAGGAGGGCATGATCGATATGGATCGCTACCTCTCCGAGCTCGTCCAGAAAGGCGAGGTGACGAGATCG
>JAJYJQ010000026.1 GCA_021789225.1 bacterium
ATCAGCTGAGCGCGCTTCTCGACGCGCAGCTTCAGGGGAAATAGAGCGGACGGGTGTTTGAAAACCGCGCCGGCCCGAAGGGCCGGCGCGGTTTTCGCTGCGTACTACGCTGGCTCGGCTTGCACGGTCGTCACTTTCTTCCAATAGCGGTGCCCGAACAAGAAGAAGCCGGAAAGGATGAGTGCGAGTACCGGCCAGCGCCAGAACCCGAGCTCGTGGATCGTGTAGAAGCCGTACCAGAAGGAAAGCGTGAAGAGCAGGGTCGTCCATACGATCGCGGAGAGTATCGAGACTGGCAAGAAGCGCCGGAAGGGAACCGCGAAGAAACCGCAGGCTGAATAGAGCGCCATCCGGAAGCCGGGCATGAAGCGCGTGATGAAGACGGTGATGCGAGCGTTATCCTGGAGGAGCGCACGTACGGGCACGATACGGTCGTGTTCTATGATGCGTCGCGCGAAAGGATGTCGGACGGCGAGCCGTCCGACGAGGAATGCGAGGGAGTCCCCGGCGATGATGCCGAGGATGAGCGCGATCAAACCGGAGGGTATCGGTACCAAGTGGTCGGCCGCCAGGATGCCGACCAGGGCGATCGTCACGTCTTCAAGCGCGATCGTGCCGAAAATGATAATCGGCAATAAAAGCCACCACACGCCCGCCGCAGCCACCAGGTGGTGCATCAAAAACGCCAGCACATGCATGCTGATAGTATACTGGGGTATGAGCGCTGAAACAAACCAGTCTGGCGGGCGTAGGAATAAAGGCGGAACTCGCACGCCTGTGGATGCACATACTCTCACGGATGAGGACGTCGCGCAGCGCGCGCTCGAAGACAAGGAGCTGTTCGCTATCCTCATCGAGCGGTACGCTGCGAAACTGACGCGCTATCTCGCGCGCTTGGGCGTCTCGGTGCCCGAAGATCGGGAAGACATCCTGCAGAACGCATTTTTAAACGCCTACCGCAACATGAACAGTTTTGATCCGGCGCTATCGTTTTCTTCGTGGATGTATCGCATCGTGCACAACGAGGCCATGAGCTTCTTCCGGCGCAAGAAGGCGCGCCCGACGGTCGTGCTTGCTCCGGAAGACGAGCCGCTCCTCTACGCTATCCAAGACGACAATGCCGATACGAGCGCGCACGCGGAGCGGCGGCTTTCGTCGGCTGAGCTCGCGCGGGCGCTCACGACTTTGCCGCAGAAGTATCGCGACATCCTTGCGTTGCGCTTCTTTGAGGAGCGCTCCTATGAGGAGATCTCGGATATTCTTGAGATGCCGATCGGCACCGTATCGACGATGATTCACCGCGCCAAGCGCGCGCTCCGGAAAGAGCTCGGCGATCGTTTGCAATAATAGTAAGTATATGAAGGATTACACTGACACTCCGCTCGAATCTTCCTCGCTTTCCGCGCGCGTGCTCGAGCGCATCGCGGCCGAGCAGGTCACGCCGCGCCCCCGCTGGGCGTATCGTCTGCGCAACCGCGCGTTTTGGGTCGCGGCACTCGGCGCGCTCGCGGCAGCCGCGGCGGCCATGGCAGCGGTCTTTTTCATACTGGCGAACGTCGAATGGCGCTACGTCTCCGTGCGCTATGGCACGCCCGCCTCAACCGTGATGGCTGTCTTGCCGGTGGCGTGGCTCGTGTTACTCCTGGTCTTCCTCTCTGTCGGATACTGGAACATTCGTCACACGTCGCGCGGATATCGCTATCCGCTGCCGGTCGTGGCGGCGATGGCGGTCGTCTTCACTATTCTCTCGGGAGCGGCATTTTTCTCGATCGGGTTGGGACAGGGGGTCGAAGAGGGATTCGGCGGGCACCTTCCTTTGTATCGGCCGTTCCTCGTGCGCGAGCAGTCGTGGTGGTCTCGTCCGGAGAAAGGATTCCTGGTCGGGAAGGTATCCTCGATCGCGCCGGATTTTTCCTCGTTTGCGCTCACGACCGATTCGGGCGTCGTGTGGCAGGTGGAAGGGAGCGACCTGCGCGCGCCGGATATGGCATGGCTTGCGCGCGGTGGTATGGTGCGCGTCGTCGGCGTGCCGCGTCCGGCGACTTCAACCGCGCCATTCCATGCCTGTTTCGTGCTTCCGTGGGAAGTGCGTGGCGCGCGCGCATCGCTGCCGCCGCTCCCGCTTGCCGTGCTTTCCGCTTCGACGAGCGAAAGAATCTCGAATGGGGAGCGTAGTAATGCGTGTAAGGGCGTTGGTCCTTACCGCGTGTTTCGCGCACTGCAGGATGACATGCGCTAGCGGCATCTCCGTTGCGAGCCGGAAGTGCGGCTGATGTAGGTCTTCTCATTCGTGCGCGCCGCGTGGATGCCGCGCAAGCCTTCGGCTTGCGCGGCATCATGCGTTCTGGCGCGCCGGCTTTGCCGGCGCGCGTTTGCATGCCTCGCGCTTTTTTCGTACGATGGCCGCATCATGACAAAAACGACCCGCTGGACCGTGCTCGCGCTTTCTTTCCTCGGCATCGCCGATGCCGCATACCTGGCGCAGAGCGCGCTCTCGGGCTCGCCGCTCTCGTGCTCGCTCGCGAACGTGAGTACGAGCGGCTGCCAGACCGTCGCCCAGAGCGCGTACGCGCATGTCTTCGGCATTCCGCTCGGGGTATACGGCGTCATTTTCTACGGAGTCGTATTCGCGCTCGCGGCGGTGTCGCTCCTCATCCCGCACACGCACCTGGCGCGCGCGCTGCGCGCGCTCTCGGCTGTCGGCGTGCTCGCGTCCGTCGCCTTCCTTTTCATACAGCTTTCGTTCATCCATGCGCTCTGTCTTTATTGCGAGGCTTCGGGCATCCTCGCGCTCCTCATGTTCATTGTCGTGTGGTGGCGCCCGTTCGCCCTTCGTTTCCGCCGCTAAGCGCGGTTATCCCCATGCCGCCCACCGGACCCGGCGCGGGCGCGGTACTATAAACTCATACTAATTTCACCTAAAACCATGGAAGGAGAGACGAAGCCAAGATATCCACTGTACATCGCGATTGCAGCAATCGCCGTCGTCCTGCTGGCGATTGGCGGAGGTGTTGGATATTACATCGGGGCACATGAGGGCGGCAGCGAGACGGCAGCAGAAAGTGTCGCTCCGTTCCCGACGCCGTCCGACATCCGTTCGGTCAGCGGCACGATACAGAGCATCTCGGGGAACACGCTCACGATCGCGGTGGATCCGCAAACGTTCGGTGCGGACATCGCGCAGCGGACGGTCTCCCTGAGCGATGCGACGAGCATCGTAAAGGATGTACAGAAAGATCCGGCAGCTTTCCAGAAAGAGATGGATGCATTCATGAAAGATATGGGCACACAGAAGCCGGACAAAATGGCTGCGGGGGAGCCGCTGGTGCCGCCCATGCCGTATGACAAGCAGCAGGCAACCGTGAACGACCTCGCCGCGGGCATGCACATCAGTGTCTACGCGAATGAGAATATACGAAGTGCAGAATCGTTTGCTGCCACGAAAGTAGAGATAACGGAAGCGCCGACCTTAGCAGCACCACCCGCGCCAAGCGCTCAATAACATATCATCAATACCATGTCCCGCCGCACACTCTTCCAACTCGCGCTCTTCGCCGCGGTCTTCGCACTCTCCGTCTCCCTCCAGAGCCTCGCCGCTTTCAGCGAGCCCTCCTCCGCGCCACCTGCGGGCAACGCCTATGCACCACTCACCACGAGCCCGACCGGCGAGACGAAGCCGGGAAACCTGAATGTCCACAACGGCTATATGGAGGCCTATAGTGACTCGGGCAGCTATGGGTTGCTCAACTATGGCGGCTATGGAGTGTTCACTAACAGCCCCACCTACACCTCCGGCACAGCGTATGCAGGTAATTTCTGCACAAATGGCGGGAAATGCCTGAGTGGGGTGAGCGGAGGACTTGGCGTTAATGTTTATCAGTGTCCTAAGATTTATTACAGCTACGGTTGCTATGGTTGGCAGAATGGCTGCGAAGGCCAATTAACAACCACTGGAGTTTGTTATGCCTGCAATACGAGCACGGGGCAGTGGTACAATCAATCCTGCACGTATCTGGGGAAGATATAGTCTGTGTTGGCTCTTACGAGTATATTCCAGCGCGGCGGCCGAAGGCCGCCGCGCTGTTTTGGCGACCTGCTTTTCAGTGTCAGGGCAGCGGGGTATACTCGAGGCATGAAGCGGATTGCGCTCGTGGTCGCGCTTATGGTGGTGCCGTTCGGAGCGGTAGCCGCGACGGCATCTGCGGCGCGTGATCTTGTTTTTTCTACCAGCAGCATGCCTGCGAAGCGTGCGGCCATACAGAATATCTATCTCGCGGGCGAGTCCGTGTCGGTTGCGGCGCCCGCACCGGCGGACCTCTCGGTTGCGGGCGGTTCGGTGTCTGTCTCGGCACCGGTCATGGGGGATCTCGCGGCTCTTGGCGGCTCGGTTTCTTTGCGCGGCGCCGTACAGGGAGATGCGCGCATGCTCGGCGGCAATCTCCTCGTTGAGGCGCCGGTCGCGGGCGATTTGGCGGTGCTCGGTGCATCGGTCGATGACCGCGCGAGCGACGCGAAAGACATCCTTGCCGCAGGCGGCTCGGTGCATCTCGGGTCGGGTTCACGCGGGCCGGTTTCGGTGTATGGCGGCGAGATCTCGCTCGCGGGCACGTTTGACGGCGACGTGCGTGCGGTCGCACTCGATAAGCTCGTGCTTGCGCCGGGCACCGTCATCCACGGGTCGCTTCAGTACGAGGCGTCAGAAGCGGCGACCATTCCTGACTCGGTACAGGTGGATGGCGGCGTGCGGTACACAGGTTCCACGTTTCTCCCGACGGCGCGCGAAGCGCAGGCGTTCGTGATGGCCGGAATCGGCATCTTGTTCTTGGTGCGCATCTTGGGGGCACTCATCATCGCCGGTCTTTTTGCCGGTCTTTTCCCGAAGCTCACGAATGACGTGGCGCAAGAGGTACTCGATCGACCGGCACGGCACGTGCTCGCTCTCATGCTGCTCGGCCTCGGCATCATCGTGTTCGCGCCAGCGCTCATGGTGCTGCTCGCGCTCACGTTCGTGGGTATCGGCCTTGCGTTCATCCTCGGTGCGGCGTATCTGCTTCTGCTTCTCGTGTCGTTCGCGTATGCGGGTATTCTCATCGGAGCGATTTTTGCGCGCGTGTTCATGAAGCGCCAGGAAGTTTCCTGGCACGATGCGCTTTTCGGCATGCTTGTGCTGGTGGTCATCGGGAGTGTCCCGGTTCTCGGCGGCCTTGTGACGGCGCTCTTGGCCTGCCTCTCGATGGGTGCGCTCGCTGTGCGCTTTCGCGATGTCGCTTTTTCGCGCGCGGATCAGGTCTAGCGTATTGCTATATGAATGAACGTACCGTTGCGCCGACGCTCGTGGTCATCTTCGGCATCACGGGTGATCTTTCTCGGCGCAAGCTCCTGCCAGCGCTTTGGCAGCTTTTTCGCGCAGGTGCGCTGCCGGAGCAGTTTCGGATCATCGGCTTTGCGCGACGCACACTCGACGCGCAGGCAGTGCGCGCGCTCGTACGCGATGCACTTGGCGGGGGCGTGGAGAGCGCGGACGACGTGGCGCTCGCGCATTTCCTCGACCTGTTTTCGTACCAGCAAGGACGTTTCGATGAGTTGGCGCAGTACCGTGCGCTCGGGGAGCGGCTCACTGAGACCGAGCGTGCTTTTGGAGCGCCAGCGAATCGCCTCTTCTATCTCGCGGTCGCGCCCGCTCATTACGAAGCGCTCTTCGAGGCGCTCGAGAAGTCGGGGCTCGCGCGCGCCGAAGGCGCGCGCGCGACGCGCATCCTGGTCGAAAAGCCTTTCGGCCGCGATGCGCGAACCGCTCAAGCGCTCGATGACAAGCTCGCGGCGCTCTTTGGCGAAGAGCAGATTTATCGCATCGACCATTATCTCGCGAAAGAGACCGTGCAGAACATCTTGAACTTCCGCTTCTCAAATTTCATCTTCGAGTCTCTTTGGAGTAAGGAGGGTATCGAGAAGGTGCATATCGAGCTCTTGGAGACGATCGGTATCGAGGGCCGTGGCGAATTTTATGGCGACACGGGCGCACTGCGAGATGTAGGGCAGAATCATGTACTCCAGCTCCTCGCGATGGTGGCAATGCAAAATCCCGGACAGTTTGACGCGGCGCACATTCGCGCTGCGCGCGCGGCGGCCCTCCGGACGTTGCGGCCGATAGAGGACCTCGCGCGTCAGGCGGTGCGCGGGCAATACGAAGGTTTCGTGGACGAGCCGGGCGTGGCGAAAGGCTCGCAGGCGGAGACGTATTTCAAGCTGCGCGCGTTTCTCGATGATGACGCGTGGGAAGGGGTGCCGTTCATCCTGGAGAGCGGCAAACGCCTTGCCGAGCGCACGACGCGCATCACTATCTATTTCAAAAACGCGGCGCGCGCGCTCTGCTCGATAGACGAAGGGAATGGCTGCCAGAACACGCTCACGTTCGAGGTGCAGCCGGAGGAGGGGATCACGGTCGGTTTCTGGGCGAAGAAGCCGGGTTTCTCGCAAGAACTCGAGCGCCGCGCATTGCATTTTTCGTACGCGCGCGGCGCGGAGCGCCGCGCGCCTGAGGCATACGAGCGCGTCCTCTACGACGCGATCCGTGGCGACCAGACGCTTTTCGCGAGCACGGAAGAAGTGCACGCTTCCTGGCGCTTCATCACGCCGATACTCGATGCGTGGCACGCGCTGCCGCTCGAACCATACGCGCCGGGGAGCCGGGGCCCAGAGTCGCGCAACTCCCTATGACGAGCACTGCCGCCGAGCGTGTCGCCCGCGCGAAAAAGATCGTCGCGTATCTGAAAAAGGCGTATCCCGTGCCCAAGAGCGAGCTGCAGCATACGACACCGTTTCAGTTTGTGGTGGCGGTGATTCTCTCGGCGCAGTGCACGGATAAGAAAGTAAACGAACTCACCGCGACGCTTTTCAAGAAGTACCGCACGGCAAAAGACTTTGCGCGGGCAGACCAAGCGACTTTCACAAAAGAAATTTCCTCTATACCGTTTTTCCGCAACAAGGCGAAGAACATCATTGCGGCAGCAAAGGAGGTGGTAGCGCGGCACGGCGGAGCCGTGCCGCGCACCGATGCCGAGCTTGTTGCGCTCCCCGGCATTGGCTACAAAACGGCGCACGTCGTGCTCGGCGAGGTCTATGACATTTGGGAAGGTATCGCCACCGATACGCACGTGAAGCGCTTTGCGCGCAAATTCGACCTCACCGACAACACCGATCCGGATAAGATTTCCAAAGACCTGGAGACGCTCATCCCGAAGAAAGACTGGAAATATGTGAACAACGGCCTCGTGCTCTATGGCCGCTACGTCTGCCCGGCCCGCACACACGACTGCGCCCTCCACCCGCTCACGAAAATCTGGCCGCCAGCCGCCGAGAGGTGGCCGAACGCGAAATAGAACCTGTCCGAAAACTCGTGGTACCCGAGCCGAACCGGCGATTTTCGGAGCGAGGCGCCGAGTCGGAGTCCGAAATGTGCTTGTGGCACATTGAGGACGAGACGAGTGTGCCGCAGCCCGAAAATCGCCGGTGCAGGCAGGGGGAGGTTTTCGGATGGGTTCTGGTGTAAAATGTGGGCAATGGGTGGGAAGCGGCCGGTGGCAGCATTTGATATAGACGGGACTATCTTTCGGTCGTCGCTCGCGCTTGAGCTTGCGGATCGGCTTGTTGAACGGGGTGTTTTTCCTAAGGAGTCGCGCGCGCGATATGAAGACGAGTGGCGGCGCTGGCGTGAACGGCGCGGTCTGTACGAGGATTATTTTGAAAAGATCGTGCAACTGCTCCATGAGGAGATAAAGGGGGCCTCGTACGAAATGGTCGCTGATATCGCAGGAGAAATCATCGAAGAGCAGCGGCATCACGTGTACCGATATACGCGAGACCTCGTGCACGAGCTCAAGGACAAAGGATACTACCTGCTCGCGATCTCGCATTCGCCGAAGTTTATCGTCGATGGCTTCGGGTATGAGATGGGTTTCGACAAGACCTACGGCATGTTTTATGCGACGGGTGCGTCGGGGCGCTTTACGGGCGAGATCGAAGACGAAGAGTTTATCATGAACAAGGGTGGCATCCTGCAGCGCGCCGTGCGCAAGGAAGGACTGACGCTCGAGGGTTCGGTGGTGGTGGGCGACACGGAAAGCGACATCCCGATGCTCGAGCTTGCCCAGACGCCGATTGCGTTTAACCCGAATCGAGGCCTCTATCGCGAAGCGAAACGCAATGGATGGAAGGTTGTCGTGGAGCGCAAGGATGTGGTGTATACCCTATGAAGAAGACATACGTTTTTCTTATTCCGGGGATGCTGGCGCCATCGATCCGACTGCGTTCTTTAGCGCAGTATCTGCAAGCAGATGATGGGACACTCGCGGTACGGGTGGTCCCTCTTCGATGCAGCCTCTCTTCGTTTGAAAATCTCGTAGCCAGAGCAGCTGATTATATAAAACAACACGTCACAAACATCTCTTCCGTTGAGACAGTCCTTCTTTTTGGCTATAGCCATGGAGGCAGGGTGGCTGCCGCGCTCGCACCGCTCGTGAAGAAACAGTACCCGAATGCGCGTATCGTGGTTGTTACTGCAGGAACACCCATGGCCGAGCGTCCGCGGAATCTGCCTTTATATAAAGTATTGTTCTTTCATCTCTCGCGTGCCTACAGGCAGTGGCCGCTCGTTAAACAACCCCAACCCCCCACTGTTGAAAGGATGATTGGCTACTACTCGGACGATGACCGTACAGTTGCGCCAGTATATGCAACCAGCGGTTATCAAGGTGTCTTGGTAAAAAAGCGTGGTTTCTCACATACAGATTTCATTGATGCACAAAAATTTGGTCCCGATCTACACGAGTTTTTGTCGTCTCTTGCTGAATAATGAACGTAACTCAATTTAGAAGAACCATATTGGCGCACTATCGGAAGCACGGGCGGCATGAGCTGCCGTGGAGAGAAACACGGGACGCGTACCAGATTTTGGTGAGCGAGGTGATGCTGCAGCAGACGCAAGTGGAGCGGGTGCTGCCGTTTTACACGATGTTTGTGAAGCGGTTCCCGACGGCGCGGCGGCTTGCGGATGCGCCGCTTTCCGAGGTGCTTGTTGCCTGGCAGGGGCTTGGATACAATCGCAGGGCGAAAATGCTGCACGCAGCGGCGAGGGAGGTGGTCGCGCGGCACGGCGGAGCCGTGCCGCGCTCTGTTTCGGAACTGGAGCGGCTACCGGGGGTGGGGCCGTATACGGCGCGAGCGGTCGCGGCGTTTGCGTGGAATGAAGACGTGGTGCTCGTGGAGACGAATATCCGCACGGCGCTCATCCACCATTTCTTTCCGGAAGACGAGAAAGTGGGAGACAAGGAAATCGAGGCGGTGCTTGCGCGCGCTTTGCCGAAAGGCAAAGCGCGCGAGTGGTACTGGGCGCTCATGGATTATGGTACGCACCTGAAGCGCTCGGGCGTGCGAGTGAACACGCGCTCAGCGCATCACGTGCCACAGAAAAAGTTTGCCGGCTCGATGCGCGAAGCGCGCGGCGCTATTCTGCGCGAACTCGCAGCCGAGCCGGGCTTCGCTTCAAGGTCGAACCTTGAAGAAAAAGTGAGGCGGAAAATCGGTACGGAGCGGCACGCGCAAATTGCGGAAGCGATTAAAACGCTCGTGGCGGAAGGTTTTATAGAAAAAGACGGGCCACGCTACCGCCTCGCGCAGTAGTTCCCATGTGGGACATAGTATGTCGCACATGCTTAGCGGAAGTCGCGGATGGCGAGTGCAGAGGCGGTGCCGGCGACTACGAGGAAGATGCCGGTGACAAGGAAGAGCCCATGAAATCCATTGATGAAGAGCAGCGCGCTGCCGATGAGCGGCGCGATGACGTCAGCGAGCGGCCAGAGCATCCGGTATACGGCGATCACGTCGGCGTTTGCTGCCGCGCGTCGGAAAAAATGTGCTTCGGTCATGCTCTCGACGAGTGCCGCGCCG
Organism: bacterium; assembly: GCA_021789225.1. Lineage (GTDB taxonomy): Bacteria > Patescibacteriota > Minisyncoccia > Phycocordibacterales > Phycocordibacteraceae > C7867-001. The sequence goes on from JAJYJQ010000026.1 coordinate 9,946, forward strand.
ATACGGCTTATGAAGAGTAGCGAAACGATAAAGATCGCCGAGGAGGCCGGGGTAATCAGGGAAAATGCGGCAAGCGCGCCGCCCATGATGATGAAGCCGGTCACCATGAGCTCCTTGTCGCCCAAGATCTTGTCAGCAACGACACCGGCGGGATACTCCACGAGTACGAAAGGAATCAGCATGACGGAGAACATCCAACCGAGCTCGCTCCACGGCATGCCGAGTGTGTCGTGCAAGTAGACGGGCACATAGAGCGGCGCCCACACATAAAAGAGGTACAGGAAGAAGTGTGCGGCGCTGACGGCGGTGAGATCGCGGCTCTTTGCCATCATGCGGATCGTTTCGCGGGCTTTGACGTGCGTGAGCGCGCGGCGCTCGGGAAGCGGGCGTGATGCGAAGATCACGATGAACGGGACGAGTGCGGCCGCGGCGGCGAGGAAGATGCGCGCATAGGCATCGGTGTTGTCGAGGATCGAGCCCATGAGGAGCGGCGTACCGAACTCGGCGATGTTGTAGGCGGTGAGGAAGAGCGTACGGACGCGCCCGGTGACGCCCTCTTTCTCGACGGTCGCTTCGAGCAGGAGATCGAGCGTGTACGAGAGGAAGGGTTGGAGTGCGATGAGTCCGGCGATGAATATGGATGCGCCGAGCGCGTCCGGATGTGCTGCGAGCGCAAAGAGCGCGAGCATCTGCGCGACGCTGATCCAAATCGCGAGCGACTGCGCGCCGACACGCTCGACGATGCGCGGGAGTCGTAGGAACAGGATGAGCGAGATGAGCGAACTGCCGGCGACGACGAGGCTCGCTCGACTCTCCGACATGAAGGTCGAGAGATAAGGGAGGAGGATGTAGCCGACGAGCGTGAAGGAGATCGCGTAAAAGAAATTACCGACCGAAAGGGTGACGCGCGGGCGCATAGCTCCCACACTGTAGCACACACATGAAGCACGCATGAGGAACGCGCGTGGCCCGCCGAAGGCGGGCCACGCGCGTTCCTTTCCTGAGGAGCTGACTACACCCCGATCAGCACCGGGATCACCATCGGCGCCTTGTTGGTGCGGGTGAAGAGGAAGCTGGCAACGGTGTCGGTCAGCACGTTCTTCACGTAGTCGAGATCGACCGGGTGATC
>JAJYJQ010000003.1 GCA_021789225.1 bacterium
AAGCGCGGCGGGCCGAAGGCCCGCCGCGCTTGTCTCTTGTTCTCCCCCATCCCGCACACAACCCTCCAAACACTCCTTCTCAAGTGAGAAAGTGGACGAAGCACCTGAGGGTATTCCCAGTCGATCCGCTACGAGGCGGGAACCAGAAAGCCCTTGGGGAGACGCCCGAAGCCGTCAAGCCTTGCTTGGAGGGTTCTATGCGGGATGTAAAGAAAATGACCTTGGAAACACGTGCTTCCGGAAGGTCCTTACGAGTCACTCACTCGTATGGTAGAATGGTAGCATACCCGATTTTGTATGTCAAGCACCCCAGAGTCCACCGTCTCCTCTGACCAAACCTTCGACGCTGCACTGCGCCCCGGCTCGTGGGAAGACTACATCGGCCAAGAGCAGGTAAAAGCGAATGTGCACATCGTCCTCGAGGCTGCAAAAAAGCGCGGCGACATGCCGGAGCACCTCCTTTTCTACGGTCCGCCCGGTGTCGGCAAGACCACGCTCGCTCACCTCATCGCACGCACGCTTGGCGCACCGCTCAAGAGCACCTCGGGCGTCGCGATAGAGCGCGCGGGCGACCTCGCCGCCATCCTCACCAACCTCGACCCGGGTACCGTCCTCTTCATCGACGAGATTCATCAGCTCTCGCACAAGATCGAAGAACTCCTCTACCCCGCGCTTGAGAGCGGTTCGCTTGATCTCGTGCTCGGCAAGGGTCCTTCCGCGCGCACCGTCGAGCTCTCGCTCCCGCGATTCACACTCGTGGGTGCCACGACGCGTGTCGCGCAGCTCTCGAGCCCGCTTCGCTCGCGCTTCGGCGGAGGTGTGTACCAGCTCGACTTCTACACCGACGAAGATATTCGCGATATCATCGCGCGCTCGGCCGGCGTGCTCGGGCTTGCACCCTCGGAGGAGACGATCGCGGGCATCGCGGCGCGCAGCCGCGCGACTCCACGCATAGCAAACGCTCTCCTCAAGCGTGTCCGCGACTTCGCCCAGGTGCACGACCGCGAACTCTCGGGCACCGTATGCGAGGATGCGTGCGCACTCTTCGGTATCGACGCCCTCGGTCTCACGAAAGACGACCGCCGCTACCTCGAAACGCTCGCCGAGAATTTCCGCGGCGGCCCTGCCGGCGTGCGTGCGCTCGCCGCAGCACTCCACGAAGACGCCGAGACCGTGGAGCACGTCTATGAGCCCTTCCTGCTACGCCTCGGCTTCATCGAGCGGACACTGCGCGGCCGCACCCTCACTGCCCGCGGCCGCGAGTATCTCAATCGTTAGGGCTTTGGGCCTCGTAGTATGCAATGAGCTCTGTCGCCATTGTCCTCTCAGGATTATCAACAACCTCAATCCTCCCATCCGGCGTGTTCGCTTCCCGTTTTTGCGGGATGGTAGCCGCGAACGCTTTTGCACCCTCAACATCACCCAGGTAGAGGAGCTTTAGAAGCGGTGTTATCTGATTAGTAAGACCTCCTTTCTCTCGAAACTCGAGAGCTTTGTCGATAAAAACGAGTGCGGTTTGCGTGTCTCCCTCCTTGTACGCAAACTGTGATGCGTGATGATACCAAAGCCACAGCGCGTTCCATTTGCTCTGCCTCCCTTCATCAGAAAGCAAACTGTCATCGACTCTTTCAAAATCGTCCTTCCACTGGTTTAGAACCCACTTCGGGTTCTTATAATCCCATGTTCCGGATCGCATCGCTTTTTGGTCTTCGTCGAGAAACTTGAAATACGACTTCATGGTCATATCCGGCTTCTCATATGCGGAACTCTTTGGAACACCCTCCGTCATAACGCCATTTGCTAGATTATAGCTTATTTATTATCATTTTCTTATGTCAGGACACAGCAAATGGGCGCAAATTAAAAGGCAGAAAGGCGCGACGGACGCCGCGAAGAGCCGTGTATTCGCGCGCTTTTCGCGCCTTATCGCGCTTGAGTCGAAGAAAGCAGGCGGTGCTGTTTCGGCACCGAGCCTCGCCGCAGCCATCACCCGAGCCAAGGCGGTCAACATGCCCAAGGACGCTATAGAGCGCGCGGTCGCGAAGGGCGCTTCGAAAGATGCGGACGCGCTTGAGCAGGTGGTGTACGAGTGCTACGGCCCCGCAGGCGTCGCGGTCGTCATTGACGCGCTCACCGACAGCCGCAACCGCACGACGCAGGAAATCAAACATCTCCTCTCCAAGCAGGGATACGAGATGGCGGCGCCCGGCTCGGCTTCCTGGGCATTCACGAAAGGACCGGATGGCAGCTACACGCCAAACGAGCAGACGATGCTCGACGTGTCTGGCGCCGATGAAGAAAAGCTCGGCAACTTGCTCGACGCGCTCGACGAGCACGACGACGTACAGACCGTCTACACGAACGCGCGCGAGTACGAAAGCACACGCGATGAGGGTTCTGGCGATTGATCCTGGGTTCGATCGGCTCGGTCTTGCCGTCCTCGAGGGCGACCCTTCGAAACCGACGCTTGTGTGGAGCATGTGCGTCGAGCCTGAGCGCGGCGAGCCGCAGGAGCGGCTCGCCGCGGTTTTTGCGGCAGTCAGAGACGCCATCGAGATGTATGCGCCAGACATACTCGCCGTTGAAACGCTCTTTTTCAGTACAAATGTGAAGACGGCTATCGGCGTCGCCCAGGCACGCGGGGCGGTGCTCGCCGCAGCAGGCGCAGCCAAACTCCCAATAAACGAGCAATCCCCGCAGGCGGTGAAGCTCGCCGTGACCGGCTACGGCAACGCAGACAAAAAAGCCGTCATGATGATGGTTTCCAAGCTCATTTCCCTCCCCCCGCGCAAACGCCTCGACGACGAATATGACGCTATCGCGCTCGGTATCGCGGCACTCGCCAGCCGAAACCCACTTATCCACACGCAAAAAACTATGTAGCGCTTGCAAAGCGCATCGGGCTTGATAAAAATAGAGGCGCACCGTGCGCAGTACGGACAGTAATCAAACAAAAATATTCATGCCTGACGATTTTGACCAGGAACTTGAGGAGGAGGAGAAGAATGAGGAAAAAGAACCCGACTTCGATGGAGAATCTTTCCCCGACGATGATGATATGGATGACGATGATTTTGGAGACGAAGAGGATCTCGATTCCCACGGATTCCACCCAGAAGAAGAAGAGGAAGACATGTTCTAACTCAAAGCGCAAAGCCCCGATACGGGGCTTTGCGCTTTCTCTCTTGGTTATTTTTGATATGTGTTCTAGCATGATGGCATGCTGAAACTTAAAACATTAGAAAAGAAGCTCTCTCGTGAGAAAACGCGTGTCATTGCGGTAACCGCGCTCGCGCTCGCCGGTCTAGCGCTCGTCACGGTCGGCGCGAGCATGTTGTGGATCGCATTCACGCCCATTCCGGACATAAGCTCGTTTGGTAGCCGTGAGGTGACCCAATCGACCAAAATCTATGACCGCACCGGGACCGTCCTCTTATACGACTACAACCGCGACGCCCGACGCCAAAGCGTCCCGCTTGCCGACATATCGCCTAACATCCAGAACGCGGCAATCGCTATCGAGGACTCGAATTTTTACAGCCACGGCGGCATCCGTATCTCATCTATCATCCGTGCCATACTCGCCGATGCGCTCGGCGGCGGGCTCGCGCAAGGCGGCTCTACCATCACCCAGCAGGTGGTGAAGAATACAATGCTCACGAGTCAGAAGAGTATCGTGCGCAAGGTGCATGAATGGGTTCTCGCCATCAAGCTCGAGCAGGTGTATTCGAAAGATCAGATCCTTCAAATTTACCTCAATGAAATGCCGTTCGGCGGCACCCTCTACGGCGTCGAGGCGGCGAGCGAAACCTTCTTCGGCAAGAGCGCGAAAGACGTGTCGGTCGCTGAGGGAGCGTATCTCGCCGCACTCCTCCAAGCGCCCTCCTACTACTCCCCGTATGGCACCCATCGTGCCGCGCTTGATGACCGCAAAAACCTCGTGCTCAGCCGCATGAAGGAGCTCGAGCTCATCACGCCCGAGCAGTACGACGCAGCGATGCAAGAAAAGGTCGCCTTCTCGCCGCAAGGCGCAAAATCCTCGATCATCGCGCCGCACTTCGTCTTCTACATCCTCAACCAGCTTGAGCAGACCTACGGCACGCAGGCGCTCCAGAACGGCCTGAAGGTCACCACCACGCTCGACGCGTCGCTCCAGAACAAGATGCAGAGCATCGTCACCTCGTACGGGAACGACAACGTGAAGAAATTCAACGCATCGAATGCTGCTGCGGTCGCGATCGACCCGAAGACCGGACAGATTCTCGCTATGGTCGGTTCGCGCGACTACTTCGATGCAAGTATCGACGGCAGTTACAACGACACCCTGTCGCAGCGCCAGCCTGGTTCCACCTTCAAACCCTTCGTGTACGCCGCTGCGCTCGAGAAAGGCTTCACGCGCGATACGGTCGTCTACGATCTTCCGACGCAGTTTTCGACCGTCTGCGCACCGTCGGATGTGAGCAACAACACGCTCCCCTGTTATGCGCCGAGCAACTACGACGACAAGTTCCGCGGCCCGATGACCTTCACCACGGCGCTCGCGCAGTCGATTAACATCCCCGCGGTGAAAGCGCTCTATCTCACTGGCGTGAAGCCGGTCGTGGATCTCGCCACCGCAGCTGGTATCACCTCAATCAAGGGGAATATAAAGGACTACGGCCTCTCATTCGCGCTCGGTTCCGTGGATGCGAGCCTCCTCGACATGACCGATGCGTATGCGACCTTCGCCAATGACGGCGTGCACAACCCGCCTGTCGGCATCTTGAGCGTCACCGATGCGAGCGGTGCGACCCTGGCAGAGTTCCAGTCGCAACCGTCACAAGCTATGCCTGCTTCGGTCGCGCACGATATGTCCGCGATGCTCTCCGACAATGCCGCCCGCTATCCCGAGTATCCTGCTGTGAACCCGTTCGTCTTCCCAGGGTTCGATGTCGCCGCAAAGACCGGTACGACCGACAGCTACCGCGACGCGTGGACGATCGGGTACTCCCCCTCCATCGTGGTCGGTGCGTGGGCTGGCAACAACGACAACACGCCTATGGTGAAGGAAATCGCGGGGTACATCGTCGCGCCGATGTGGCACGAGATCATGGCGTACGCGCTTTCAGCCTACCCGAAGACGTACTTTGGCGAACCGACCGCGATCGCGACGAGCACGTCACCCGTCCTGCGTGGCGTCGTCACCGCACACGACCTCCTGTACTGGATAAACAAGAATGATCCACAGGGCCCAGCTCCCGCAAACCCGGCCGCTGATCCGCAATACTCGTACTGGGAGTATTCCGTCGCGGGCTGGAACGCCTCGCACGCCTCCGCTCAGTAGAGCTTGTTTCTACCGCACTGACGATACTTTGATGCCCGCCTTCGTGAGGCGCGCGACGAGCTCCTCGTGCCGGATCACGAGCTCGGTCTTCAGGAGGGGCGGCACAGAAAAGAGCACCTCCCCGTCGTGGTAGGTGACCTGCGTCGGCTGCACGGGCGTCTGGAGAAGCTCCGTGGCTATCTGTGCGCACTGATGGCGGATTTCGGAAAGCTCTGCACCCGGAATCTTTCGAAGACTGAGGAGGTCTTTGAGGGATCTCATTGATTCATCGGCATCACGAGATAGAGGAAGGAGCTGTCACCCACGCCGCGCATGATGAGCGGCCTCCCGATCCCGCTTGCAGTGAGTGAGATGCTTTCGGTCGTGATGAGCGAGAGCGGTGTCTGCAGGTAGCGGTGATTGAACGAAAATTCCATCGGGTTCCCAAACACGCGCGCCGGGATAGATTCCTCGGATTCGCCTATGTCGGCATTCCGCGATGAGAGTTTCAGGGCGTTATCCTTCTGATCAAAACCCATGCGCACCTTCTGGAAGGCGTCCGAGAATATCGTAGTGTGGCGGAGCGCTGACTCGAAATCCTTGCGCAGCAAGGTCGCCTCGGAAGCGTTTTCTTTCGGGATGATCTGCCGGTAGTCCGGATATGAGCCAGTCGTGAGACGCGAGGTAAGGGTGCTGCCATTCCAGGAACACACGAGCTGATGTTCGTCTGCTGTGACTGTGATGGTGTCGTCCGGGATGGTCTGGACGATATCGAGACTGTTTTTTGCGGGAATCAGCATAGAAACGGTCGGGGTCGTTTGCGGGAGCGACTGCTTTTTCTCCGCGAGACGGAACGAGTCCGTCGCCACCGTCGTCAACATGCCACCTTCGATCGAGAAGAAGATACTGGCGAGGTCTGGTCGCACTGTAGAGGTCGACGCACACGCCACAACCGCTTCTATCGCATTCTTGAAGGTGCTTCCTGCTATCGTGAATGAGTGTTCCGAAGAGGTGGTGAGTGGGATGGAGGGGAAATCTTCGTACGGAACGGTTTTAATGACGCTTTTTGCGCCCCCGGCCGTCACCACGACCACGTCGCCCGTCTGTTCGAGCGTGACTGCCCCCTCGCCGGAAAGAGAGCCGGCGAGCTGTTGGAGCAGGTGCGCCGGGATAGCGACCACACCTGGCTCCTTGCTGGTGCCAGCCACTTTGAAATCAATCCCCACCTCGAGATTGGTCGCACGAAACTTGATGCCGTCATCTCCTGAAACGATGAGGATGCACGAGAGTATCGGGAGTGTCGCTGAGCTCCGTTGCGCGAAGCGGGCGGTTTTTTGCACAGCCTCTATGAAATTCTTTTTTTCTAGGGAAAGATTCATATTTTTATAGCGCGAGCCTTATTAGGGGTGTTGATTGTGTGGATTTCTTGAAAAACCGTTCTACCGCTTCACCGTACACCGCCCGACCTGAAGATTTCATGTGGATGACGGAAGTCGCTATACCCAGGTGAGCGCAGGTTGCGGCTGTGGGGTGTGGAAAACCGCCCCGCTGTCCACACGATAACGCACACCTTTCTCGGAGGTTATCCACACTCATACCAACAGGCTGCGGATATCCTCGATCTCTTTGGCGAGCTCGGCGTCCTCAGCCATATCGCCTTTGATTTTTTCGCACGAGTGAATGACGGTCGTGTGGTCGCGGCCGCCGAGCTTCGTGCCGATGGTCGGATACGAGACGTTGAAATCTTCGCGGAGGATATACATGATGATCTGCCGCGGCCGTACGACCTCTCGGCGGCGAGTCTTCTCATACACGCTGTCGGGGTCTATGCCGTAGAAATCAGCTATTTTCGAGACCACATGCTTCACCGACACGGTCTTCGTCGGCTTTGAGAGCGACCGGAGCGACTGGCGCACTTCGGCAAGATCCGGCGGTATTCCCTTCGATTGGGTCTGGCAGACGATACTATTCACCACACCCTCGAGCTCGCGTATGCTGCCCGGCACGGTCGTCGCGATGTACTCGATCACGCGCGAATCGAGCTCGATATTGTTGGTGGCCGCCTTTTTGCGAATGATAGTCATGCGCGATTCGAGGTCCGGCTCACCGATATCCACAGTCATACCCACCAGGAAGCGGCTCCGGAGTCTTGAGGCGATGTCTGGAATAGCGGCGGGCGAGCGATCCGAAGAAAAGACAATCTGCTTATTATTGTCATAAAGGGCGTTGAAAAGGTGGAAGAGTTCCTCTTGAGACTTATCTTTCTTCGAAAGGAACTGGATATCGTCCATGATGAGGAGGTCGTACTGGCGATACTTGTCTTTGAATCGATTCGCAGTGCCGTTTTGGAGCGAATCGGTGAAGTCGACAGCAAATTTCTCGGAGGTGAGGTAGAAGACCTTACGGTTCGGGTAGAGCTTCTTAAACTGGTTCCCTATCGCCTGGATGAGGTGGGTCTTGCCGCGCCCAGTGTCTCCATAGATGAAAAGCGGGTTGTAGGTGATGCCGGGGCGGTTGATGGCCGCTTGCGCGGCCGTATAGGCGAGCTCGTTGAAGGAGCCGACGACGAACGAGTCGAAGGTGTAGCGCGGGTTGAGATTGTCGCTCTTGTTGACGTAAAAGTCGTTGAGTGGCAGTTCGATGGTCGGTTTGTCGCTCTTCGCCTCGCGGGCAGGACGTTTCCGGGCGTCTTTTACGATGACGTACTCGATATTGCGGTACTCGTAGGAAACGGAGCGGAGGATCTTCAACAGCAAGGAATTGAATTTCTTGAGGTACCACTCTCGGAAGAACTGGCTCGGGACCCCGATGTAGACGATATTGTCCTCTATCTTGACGATAGAGCTCGATTGGAACCAGGTGTTGAAGTTGGCTGGAGAAACTGAAAGCTGAACTTGACTCAGGACGTACTCCCACAATTCATACGGACTCGTACCTGGTGCCTTCATAGGTTGTCGCTAGTATACCCCTTTTGGCGTGTCCATACACCTGCCAAGAATAGGTGCGGGAGACGTGCTTTCGAAATGAGTTGCGCAAGCGTCCTTGCAAGGTGTTTTGCCATTTCCGGGCTTGCGCTCCGGGTGGTCCTCGCGTCCGCTTTCGCCGGCATGCCAAAAAAGTGCACGCTCCGGGCCGCTAGGCCGAGTCCTATGCACTTTTATCGGCATGCCGGCTCTGCGTCCGCTATGTTCTGTATGTATCCGGAGCGTGATGGCAAAACAAGGACGCTGGAGCAGAGGGAGCGAGCGGCTGGGCGAGCGAGCGCTCATTTCGAAAGCACGTCTCCCGCGCCGGATTCCGATTTCTTGCGATTCCGTCCGCAACCTGGTACTATCCAGGGCACGTATGCCACAGCGCACCTATCAACCGAACAAGCGCAAGCGCGCCAAGACCCACGGGTTCCTTACGCGCTCCAAGACCCCGTCTGGCCGCAAGACGATCCTTCGTCGTGCTCGCAAGGGTCGCGCAAAACTCGCCGTCTAGCTCATGTCTGCGCGCCGCAGAAGGCTCGCACGTCATGACTTCCCCGCCCTGCTCGCGGCTGGGAAACGAGTCTCTTCTGAGCATTTTTCCGTCGTCTATACCGACAAGGTGTCCGGGTATGCGGTCGTGGTCTCGAAAAAAGTAGCCAAAACCGCCGTCCGGCGCCACCTGCTGAAACGCCGCATTCGTGCGATACTAGAGCATACCGATGTTCCGAACGGGTGCGCGGTATTCGCCCGATCGGGGGCGGACACGCTTTCCTTCGGCGCCCTGGAAACGGAACTGCAGACATTGCTGGCACGTATCGCATAATCGAGACTCATATGATTTCAAATCTATTCCATCTCTTTTTCTATAATCCGATCTATAACCTGCTCGTGTTCCTTGTGCACCTCATCCCGGGCGGCGATGTGGGTATCGCGGTGGTAATCGTCACCCTCCTCATCCGCTTAATACTGCTCCCCTTCTCCCTTTCGGCGGCACGCACGCAGCACGCCATGAGCGCCTTGGAGCCGAAACTCAAGGAAATCCGCGAGCTACACAAGGATGATAAGGAAACGCAGGCACAAAAGACGCTCGAGGCCTACCGCGAGGCGAACATAAACCCGTTTTCAAGCATCATCACGATGTTCATCCAGATTCCGATCCTGCTCGCGCTCTATTGGGTCTTCCGCTACGAAGCCTTCCCGATGATCGATACGAAGCTCCTCTACTCTTTCGTCACGGTGCCGCAGACAGTCTCGATGCAGTTCCTCGGCCTCATCAATGTGGCGGGAAAGAGCCTGCTGCTCGCCCTTATCGCGGGCGCCGCGCAGTATGCGCAGGCGACCCTCATGTTCGCACGCACGACCAAGAAAGCACCGGAAAAAGCCGAGGCAGCCCCCGCAGACTTCGCGCGCATGATGAACATGCAAATGCGCTACGTCTTCCCGGTCATCATCGGAGTGATCGCGTACATGACATCCGGTGCCATTGCGCTCTATTTCGCCGTCACCAACATCTTCGGTGCCCTCCAGGAGCTCTATTTGCGTCACAAGCTTCCGCCGCATCCCGCGGCCTAGCACACGAGAAAACGCGGCCGGGCTTCGCCCGGCCGCGTTTTCTCGTGTGCGTGCTTACGGCGTCAGCCGATACGCCCACAGTGAGCCGTCCTGCTTGTTCACGAATGAAAGCACCTGCTCTGCCGGGTCGAGCGCGAGTGCAGTGACATCGAAGGCCCCCTTCCCTGCGCTTGCAGGGTCGAGCACGAGCTGTACGTAGCGATTCTTCGCGTCTATGCGCCAGACACGGTCGCTGAAGGCAGCGGCGCCCTGGTACCAGTCGTCGGGATACATGGCGGCGGGCGGCGAGTCGGGAATGCCGCAGTAGGCTGAGCTGCTGTCTGCTGCCCACACGCACTTGTCAGCAAGGGTCGCGACCGGGAGCGCTGTGGTCGCGTATGTCGAGAGGTCGAGGAGCGCGAGCTGCATGGCGCCTTGGGTGGAGCGGTAGCTCACGAGCGCCTTCGTGCCGTCCGGGCTTATGCGTGTGGAAAGGCCTTTGTATGGACCGGCAACCTGCTCAAACGCGCCGTTATGCACGAGAAACGCGTACCCGTTTTGGGTGGCAGAAGGTTTCGTGTAGACGAGATAGCTGTCCTTCCCCGCGAATGCGACCTGTATTTCCCCGAGCGGCGTCTGGAATGCGGTTTTCGGGTTGCGGTAGTCCGCAGTTGCGCGTGTGGCGATGGAGCCGTTTGCGCCGGAGACGAGCGCGAGCACGCCCGTGCTGTTTGCTGCGAGCGCCGTGATGTCTTGCGGGAGGTAGAATCCATCGGTGCCGTTTGCCGAAAGCGCGTAGGTCGCGATGGTGGGCGCGCCGTTTTCGTTGGAGAGGTAGCGCAGATAGGCGCGTGAGCCGTCTGGGAGCCATGAGGCTTCCACCACGCCCGGGATGGTCTTGTTTGAAATCCGCGTGTTCGTGCCCGAGGTCACGTCATAGGAGTACACATTGCCGCTCGGGCGGTCGATGTAGCGTACGACGGCCTGGCTGGCGCTCGGTGTGCTGCTCGCGGCGCTGTCGAAGGCGAGCATGCTCGGGACGACCGGGCCGGTGGCGATCTGGCTCAAGCGCGCTACGGCTGCCGCGCCGCTCGCGCCCTCCTCTTGCCCGAGGAGCGCAAACCCGCCCTCGCTGCCACCCGGACCAGTCGAGCTCGCGAGCGGGAACCCGCCGATCGAGACGCCTGACCCTGTCTGGGACGAGGAGAAGAACAAGAAGTATGCGCCGGCTCCGATGAAAAGGATGGCGACGATGCTTGCGGCGAAGATGAATGTACGTTTGTTCATAGGATTTCTGCGTTACTGACAATACGTAAGCGTATAATCAGGCAAAGAGAGCGTGCCCAAACAAGATTGACTAGTCAGTAACCGGTATTTTGAATCGAGGGTCGTGCCGGGTGAAAGCTCGATAGAGCCGACCACGCTTCTGTCCAAATAATCCTGACATGATTTCTGGCTGATGAATACCTCCGCGGTATCTGTCCAGCACTGTTTCTGGGCATTGAAGAGGGCGTATTGGGCAAAGAATATGGAGGTGATGTTTCCCAATCCCAAATCTTGCCGATCAGCCATATCTATTTGAACCCCACACGCTCCACTGCCTTGCATGGGTGCGCAAATCTCGCCGCTCTTCTTGCCGCAACTGTTTGCATCAGCGTAGTAAGTAATGCTGTTCGCTGCTACCGAACTTTTCACCGACTCACACACCTGCTGAGGAGTTTTTGATTTGGGCAGTTCCTTGAGAGGAGGCGGTGTTAATTCTGTGCCGATCTGGAGCGAGAGGATCTTCGGGTTGATGAGATTGAAAATGATCACTGGCGAGAGGACGAGGAGGAGACCGGTGAGCGCCATGTAGATCCTGTTTTTACCCTTCTCTTTGCTGGTAACGCTTGCGCCGCTTCCCATGAATTCGAAACCGCCCATAATGATCTCGACCACGGCGAGCACGATCGCGATGCCGATGAGGTATTGATAGAGCGAATTCAGGAAGGCGCTCATGCCGTTTGCATCGGCCGACTGCGCGAACGCGGGGAAACCGGTCATGGAGATGAACCCGTCGGATGGTTTGGCCGGCGCGGTATTTGCAGTTGGCTGGACCGGCGCAGCCGTACCGGTAAGGTTTGATACCGAAGGACTGAATGAGTTAGCATTTACAACACCCTGCGCGGTTTGTTGTGTTCCTTGCGTAAATACGGACGGCTGCAACTGGCTGGTGGCGCCGGAGAGGTCGGGTGATTGCGCGGCAGTGCCGGCTGCGAAAGCGTGCGTGCCACCAAGCAGCAGTGCGATACCGAGTGAGAGATAGCCTATTCTTTTGAAAACCCGTTTGTTTCTCATATTACAAACCGAAGAGACCTGAGCCGCGCGCTTCAGCTTTGAAGAGGAGCTGGAAGTTAGCGGATGCGCGGGCGCTTGTAGCGGGCGTCGAGATGGAGACGGCGAGTGCCTCGCTCCCCTCTCCGGAGCCTTGCGGCTGGAGGGTTATGCGCTCGCCGGTTTGGGATTTTTGTTCGTTTAGGTACCACGTGATCTGCGGCGCGTTCGTGTCGGTCGGAAAGCCGTACGGTACCGCCACGAAGGTTGCGTCGCTGCCGGGCATCGTGTACGAGCTGGAGAGGGCATGTTCATAGAGCGTGCCCATCAACGGGTCGCTCGCATACACGCGTACCGTCGGGTCGGTCGGCGCAAGCGTGATGCTCTGGGAGGCGACGAGGGAGCCAGCCTGATCTTGCACAGTCACCGCGACCGTCTTCGTGCGATACGGGAGCGGCGTCGCGACGATGACGGCGTTCTTCCCGATGCCGGAATCCTTCACGAGCGTCTGCGAATCGTCCACGCGCCAAGTGTAGGAGAGCGTGTGGGGGTCGATCGGCGTGCCATCTTTAGTACGGAAGTCGGGCACGGCGACGATGCGCGCGCCGCCCATCACGGGGATGCCGGATTTGCCCGGATACAGTATCGGTGCGCTCGAAAGCGGCTCGGTGACGAGCACGAGCCCGGCCGGGCGAAGCACGACGGTTTTCTGGTAGGTCTGCCCTGCTGAAGAGACGCTGACGGAAATAGACATCGGCGCGCCGCCGGCGCCTGCAGTGAGGGAGACGGGCGTCCGTCCGGTCCCGTCCGCGACCTTCTTTCCGTTTACCGACACAGAGAAGGTGCTGTTGGCGAGATTGAGCGTGGAGCTTTCGAGCGAAAGGGTGAAAGGCTGGTGCGGCGCGGGGCTTGCGGGTGAGAGCGTGAGAGAGATCGGGTCGATATCCATGCCGACTCCGCCCAGGCCCTGTGCCATGCCGGGCATGGGGGCGACCGATAGCAGCGCGAGGGTTAGCGCGAGTGCGGAAGCTATCGTCAGGGTTCGCATACGCACAGTATAACGCGCCCGCGCGCAAGCGCGGGCGCGTCTTCGTGCACATGCGTGGATTGCTATACGGTCTGTGCCGCGAACGCCGGAGCGAAGCTGTAGCGGTGCTCTTGCTGCTGGGCGCTCGCGAGAGCCGCCTGGTATTTCAGCTCCGCTTCCGTATCTTCTTTGCGTGTCTGCCAAACGATGACGGCCACGCCGATGAACAAGGCTGGGATGATATTAAGTATCGGGATGAAGCCGACGACGAAACTCACTGCGCTGGTGACGAGGCGTTTCGTCTCTTTGCTTCCGCCGATGAGCTCGATGCCGGCGAGCATGAACCAGATGTAGAAAAGGCCCCACGCGACCGTATCAATAGCGCTCGCGGCAGCGTCCCCCGCCGTTTCCACAGCGGCAGCGCCTGCGCCGGCGGTACCCCACTCAAGGAGGCCTACTCCCACCACCGTCGCTCCTCCGACGACGGTGCCCGCCGTGCTCCCCAGCGTCGAGTCGACCACGGCCTTCGTTCCTGCGCCCGCGATGAGCGGAAGCGTGAACGCGAGTGTCGAGAAGAAAAGGATGAACGTGCTGAAGAAAGCTGCGGTAGCCAGCATGAGCCAGGCGCGCGTCACAGGCATCTTCTTCTGGGGCGGCTTGGGCATAGGCGGCTAGAGTCCCTGCTCGTGCGCTTCAAGGCGCTCTTTCTCTTGCTTGATAGCAAGCAGCTGCGAGGGGTCGGAGGTGATGATCTGGTCTTCGGTGTACGACGCGACGATCTTTATGGCGACGTGTTTCAAGCCTGCGAAAAAGAGCCCCTCCCCCACTCCCGATTCGAGCAGCAGGTATTTTTCCTCATCGGTGAGGTTGAAGGT
Source organism: bacterium (assembly GCA_021789225.1). GTDB lineage: Bacteria > Patescibacteriota > Minisyncoccia > Phycocordibacterales > Phycocordibacteraceae > C7867-001. The sequence continues at coordinate 14,041 of JAJYJQ010000003.1, forward strand.
CTTTTGCAACACATCTACCGTGGTCGGCGATTGCTTCAAGAGGAGCTGGATGGATGAGTTGGTGAGGATCGGGCGGCCATAGGGCGAGCGCAAGAAGTCTTCCACATCTTGGGTGATGGTGCAGACGCCCAGGTAGTATTTGCGGCCGCGCTTGGCGAGGCTGTAGAGGAAAGAGGCGGTGTCTTCGGATTTCATCATCCACCACGCCTCGTCGATGATAAGGAGGCGCTTCTTGAGATTGCGGCGGATCGCGTTCCAGATGTAGTGCGAAATGATGTACATAGCCACCGGCTTGAGCTCGTCTTCCATGTCACGCACGGAGAAGACGACGAACTGGCGGTTGATGTCGATGTTCGTCGCCTGGTTGATGAAGCCCGACCACGAGCCGCTCGTGTACTTGGCGAGGCGCTCCACCAAGGAATCGCTTCCTTCCATGCCGGTCAGCACGGCTTCAAAGTCGGAGAGCACCGGCGGCTCGATGTTCGAGAAATCGCTGTCGCCGGTGATGTCTTTGAGCGCGTACGTCTCGGTGACGGCGCGGTCGATGAGCGCGTCTTCTTCCGGCGTGAGGCCACCGAGCATGATGCGGAAGAGACCGACGAGCGTGATGATGTTGTTGCGCAAGAGGTCGCGCGGGTCCTCCCCTTCTTGCACGGCTGGCAGGTCGAAAGGGTTGATGTGGTGCTCCGAGGAGAGCGAGATGTTGAAGGAGCGCCCGTCGGTCGCGGCGGCGAGCTGCTCGTACTCACGCTCCGGGTCGATGACGATGACGTCTGTGCCAAACATGAGCGAGCGCAGGATCTCGAGCTTGGTGGCGTATGAATTGTGCACAAACATACCGTTTTCGCCCGCGAGAAATACCTCATCGTCCACAGTAAGGTCGTAGACGTAGCGGTCGCGGCGGTTTGGCGTCTTCTCGATGGAAACAATTGGATCCCAGAGCAGATCCGCGTTGGCGAGATTTCGGAACATACGGATGATTGCCTCGATGCGTGGCAGTGCGGCAGCTGCGCGCTCGTATGCGTCGGTAATGAAGGCGCTTGTCGAACGCAGTAGCTCGTAGGAAGAGTTGTCGCGCTCACCGCGCAGCGACATGGAGAGATGTGGCGCGAAGCCGTTTGCCGGCAGCCCCATGCTGCGCAGCCCGTCTGCAACTATTGTCTTCAAAGTAGACACATCGCTCGGCGCGTCTATACCGGCGGCTGCGCAGATGGCGAGCGCATTTTCGGCACGTGGCGGCATTCCCTGTTTGACGGTGAACCACGAGCTCCCGAGAGCTTCGATGAGCCGACGGTTCAGCTCGCGATTCTCGGCCGCTTTTGCAACTATGGACTCGATTGTCGGCAGGTCGGCGAGCGTCTCCATGAGCGGCCGCATGTTGCGGAAGCGTTGCACACGCGCTTCGAGCGCATCCGTAAGGCGCGCAAGGCGTTTGGGCGAGAAGTTATGCCCCTGGCGAAGAGCGGAAAACTCAGGCATGTTCCCGAGCTGCGATCCGAACACGTCGGCGAGCTCGTCGGCGAGCGGTGCGAGGCCAGGGATACTATCGACGTTCGTGTTGGCGGTCTCTTTCGCGAGAGAAGCGAGGGCGGCTTTTTTGCGTGCAGAGACGAATCCGATGTGTGCCTCGAACGCGCGGAGATACTCTTGTCCCGAAATGGACAGCTGCCAGAAGGTTCGCTTCCGGCCGGTGACGGCGTAGCGCTTCTCGCGTTTATGAACACGCGCGACGATGCCGAAGTAGTAGAGGAGGTACGCGATACCGGAGAGAAGTTCGCGAGACTTGGATACAGCGGTAATCGCTGCGCCGTCTATACCGCCATCCCCTTCGAAGTACGCGCGCAGGTAGGCAGCAACCGTTTCTGTAGGTGCGGAAAAGAGTGTGCCAGGCACCGATTTTGTTGCCGAGTATCCATGAACTCCGAGCGCCCGCGCAAGCGTGATACACGGCACGTCGCCGCTCGCAACTGCGCGGTCTACGCGGTAGTGCCCCACGCCGAGTGTGCCAAACGCACGCTCGATATCGGCGACAACCTCGGCATCCGTATTTGTGACGATTGCGGCGCGGTCAGTCACGGTCCCTTCGGAGGAAAGGTAGCCCAACAGTGTGCCGAGCGCTTCGGAAAGCGGCAGGAGCGCGGGCAGGCGACTCTTGCCGCTCGCGGTGGTGAGTGTGAGCGAGTGCGCGAGAGTGTCATCGGGCGCGATGCCGAGCTGCGCGAGGAGCCCGAGAAGATAGCCGATCGGCATGCGCCGGCCTGCTTCGTAGTGGTAGAGATACGGGTCGAGTCTCGCATCGACGGGTGCGGCCGTGCGGGCTTTGCGCGCGCGCCGATAGGCGCGCGCGATTTCTTCCGCGCCGAGCACGTAGATACGCGGGTTCTTTGCAAACGCAGGAAGCGAGAGAAGGTTCAGCGCGCGCGTCGGCTCGGTCGGCCCGGATACTCGTCGCGGCAGCGGGACATTCTCACCCACGGCGATGTCCGCACTCTTTGCAGTCACGACGCGCCCTTCGCGCAGGACGAGCATGTTGTGGTCGGCGGTCGTGGTGATGGTGCGGCCGCTCTTAGTTTTAAACGTGTAGTAGGCATCGGGCGCGTCCTTCCGCGCGGCGACCGACACGGCGCTCCACCGCCCTTTCAGGTTTTTGTCGAAACTGAACACCTCGATGCCCGGGTCGATAGCGCCTTCGAGATCATCGTCAACCGATATGCATCCGAGTCGTTTGATGGTTCGTTCTACGAGCGGGCCGATTTTTTCGAGGCGCACGTGCCCTCCTTCGCGCACAAGTACCGGCTCATCGTAGCGGAGCGACTTTCCAGATCCGGATTTTGCGAAAACGACGGAGTTATAGTTTTCGAGCGAGAAGCGGTCGAAGAGGATGAGCGAGGCGTTGTGGCGGTTGATGCCGTAGAGGATGCCGCGGTCGCTCGTGAGGTCGAAGGAGACGAACGGGAAGATCGAGGAGAGCGGCTCGGAGTTGAGCTTCGACTCGACCTGGAGCTCGTCATTGCCGAGCGGCAGCGTCGTGCGGAAGCCCTGCTCTTGCTGGAAGAGCGCCGGCTTGGTGTAGACGAGCTGGGAATCGAGGATGCCGCGGATGTCACCTTCTATCTTATCGATCGCCTCTTTCGAGTCGCCGTAGAGCGTGAGGTAGAGGCCGACATCGAAGAGTTTTTCGCGCGCCTGCTGCAGGCGGTCGCGCAGCTCCTCGAGATTCTGGTATGCCGTATCGAGTTTCGGATCGCGCACGAGCCCTTTCGACTCGCGCTCGTTGATCTGGCTCTGCACCTCGGCGACCTTTTTCTGGAAATCGTGCAGCACCGACTCGGTGTCGATGGGGTGGATGAAAATCGCGACGTCGAGCACCTGGTCGAGGTTGATGATGGGCGTAAACCAGCCATCGGAGAGGAAGGCTGGGTAGGAGATGGTGTAGAAGGTGCGCGCGAATTTCTCGCCCAGCTCCACCTCGCGTGCGCTGATCTTGAGCGCCGCCGGCGCGATCGTATCCACCAGGTCGAGCTTTCCTTGCGCGTAGATGTCTTTCGGAAGCACGGGCGTGATCGGGAGCGCCTCTTCTTGCTGTTTCTTGCCGAGAATATCGAGGAATGACATAGGCGTGTGCTAATTTTCCAAGCGGATAGGATTTTCAAGCTCGCCCGGGTTGAAGGAGCGGTAGAGGAGCTCAATCACCTCTTCTGTCCCGAGGGGCACCGCGCGCACACCGGAAGCGCCGAGACCGGAGGCGACCAGCCCCAAGCGCTGTTGGAGCTGCACGAGGTGTTCTTCGAACGAGTCGCTCGCGTGCGCCGGTCCTGAAGACGAGCCGCCGAACATCTTTCCCACCGCATCTTTTGCGGCGGTCGTTCCGGTCGGAGAATACGGCACGACGACGTAGAACGACTTGGTCATGATGTTCGTGTTCTCGGTGAACGAGCGGATGAAGGACATGTATTCGCGCAACTGCAGGCGCAGGAGCTCCGTCTGCTGCGATTTCTCTTTCTCCGCGAGGAGCGCGAGGTACGGGCGGATGTCCATCTTGCGCGACTGCACGACGATCTCGACCGGGAAATCGAGCGTATTCAAGAAGGTTTGGAAGCCGCTGATGATCGCGTTTTGCTCGTCGGCCGATTTGAGGCCGAAGTTGACCGAGGAGCAGATGAGGACGCCGCGATAGCCACCGTCTTTGAGGACGATGACGCCATTCCGGATCTCTTTCACCGGGACGAATTTCTGCGCGGCGCTGGAAGCGGGAGTGCTCATGATCGTGAAGAGGGGCCCTGTTCATTAATGTCCATCGACCACGCGAGCTCCTGCAGCTTTCCTTGCGTGAGGCGGGAGGTGTGCGGTGTGGGGGCGATAGGCGCGACCCCCGTCGACGCCTGCGGCGTCGACGGGTTCGCAGCCGCCTTCGGCGCCTCTTTCCGCCACAGGAAGAGGTGCGGCGAGGTGTAGAATTTCGCGGCTGCTTCAAGCACGCTGATGAACGGCTTGTTGTTCACCTTGTAGAACGCGAGTGCGCCGGAAAGGCCGACGACCGGGATGGCGAGCAGTATCGCGACGATGAGCGGGAGGTAGCGCAGGAGGGCAATGGTCATTCCCACTCCGCCCGCGACATAGATGAATTGTTTGAGCGTGAGCGGCCCGACGATCTTGCTCTCCACCTCGATGAACTGCGGTACCTGATACTCCATTGCGTACAGTATACCGGACACGCGCGCGCCTCGCGCGCGTTCTCCCCTACTCTAGCGGCTCGCGGTACGGGTCGATGGCGTACTCTTTGACGAGCGGTTTTTCGGGAATGGTCGAATAGGAGGGTGTGGAGACGAGCGGTTCGCGGACGAGCGCTGACGGCGTCGCGGATGGCTGCGGCGTAACCGGTGCTGGTGGAGGCGGAGGCGTGAGCTGCACCGCAGCAGGTGGCACTGGCGCGGGCTCTTGCTCCGGCACGGGCGCTGGCGAAGGCGTTTCCTCGCTCACGTTTCGACCGGCACTCTCGGATTTGGCTTGAAATGGCGGAAATCCTGCTTCGGCACTCTCCTCCTGCCCGGGCAGCACGAGCAGTGGTTTCGGAGCGTTTTCGGGAACGGAGATTTCCGGCTGTGGCTGTGGTATGGAAGGCGGCGCAACGTCTTGTGGCTCTGCTGCAGGCAAAACCTTTTCTTGCTCTGGCGTAGGTGCAGGCGCAGGCATAGGCGCGGGAGTTGGGCTTGGAGTGGATACCGGCACAGGAGGCTCTTCCCTCTCCGGCTCTGGCGGCGAAACGGGCTCCGGCTCCGGGGACGGAACGGGTTTGGGCTCGGGAGTTGGTGCAGGTTTGGATTCGGTCGTGCGGACGGGTTCTTTCTGGGAGGTCCTTTCGCGCAGTTTCTGATGGGTCGGAATAAATATCTTCTGATTAAGTTCAGAGATGATGCTTTTTGCTGTTTCTGCAGGCATGCCCTCCGCAACAAGGCTGCTCAAGAAATCCAAAGGACTCAAGAGGCCGAGGAGCAGGTTGCGGTTATACTCAGCAATCTTTCCCATGACGTCAGTGTGCAGTTTGTTGCGAGCGGCGATATCTACGATAAGCTCGATAAGTTCGGTGCTCGAAAGTACATCACGCACTTCCTGGGGCGCATTTTGATAACTCGCAAGAATCTCTTCTTGTGTTGGTGTTTTCATAGGCTATAGGCCCCAGCGAGCTACGAGAGTCGGATCTGAAACTCTAAGAGTGATAAGTTGCTGCTGCAGCTGCGTTTGTGCCGGCGTTGCCGGAATCGGGTTTATCATCACATCATTAACGTATGTGGCCAGCGCGGCTTGAACGTTATTTGAGAGATTGTTCGGATTGTCGAGGAGGCCTCTTATTTGCTGGTAGGAGAGCGCCTCAAGCGTATCTCGCTTCGTAAGGATGTTGTCGGGCAGCTTTGCAATATCGGCCGACTTCATCGAATTTATAACATCCTCCGTATCAACTTTAGTGTCAAAGCGCTTACCGCGAGCATCTCTGATAATCGCTGGATTAACCTTGCCGCTCGCGCCGAGGTCGTCGGCCTGTTTGTCGGCGAGAGATTTGAGGAAGGCCTCACTTGCATGTAGGGCGGCGGGCGCGTTTTCGACGTCCTTCTTGGCCAAGCCACGCACTGCCTTTTGTGCATTCCCGCGCGCATTCTTATACGCCTGCTCGGCAGCTGTGTATGCTGGTGTGCCCGGCGGGGTTGCGGGATTGTTTCTTACTGCGTCAAAATCTGTTTTCGCTTTGGTAAGGGCCTCCACAGCACCGGTTGCTGTTTGATAGCGCTTCTTACCAAGCTCCCCTTTCTGGGAATCCAATAGCTCGGTACCTTTCATGAGCGCCTCGAATTTCTCTGGCGAGAGATTGGTTGCGAGTGTGGAGACACCCTCCCTGATTCCCTTAAGCTCGGAGAGGTCTTTCGTCGACATGCCGTTAATCATCTTGCTCAAATTGTTCTTAAGGCCCGGCATCTGAGCATCGTAATTAGCCTGGGTGATAGTGCCCGCTGCCAGCTGCGCATCAAGGTCGGCAATCTGTCGAGCGAAATCTTCCACAGCCTTCTTATTTTCCTTTCTTTGAGCAAGACGCTTTTCCGTATCCATTTCACGGCGATTTTCTTCCCCGATCTTCTTGAGGAGGGTCTTTCCTTCGCCGGCGCCCACAAAGTCGCGTGCCTTTGTTGAAATCTTTCGGTACGAGAGGTCTTCGGGCGCGCCAGCGGCTTTCATGCCGGGGAGGCGGCGGAAATCAAAATTGGTTCTTTCGATGGGACGCATAGTTTGATTCACTGCGCGCGAGAATTTATTGTCACCGGTCAGGCTCGAAGCTTTACGGAGCACTCTCGCGCTGCCGCCAATCCCGAGATTAACCGCGCTGTTGACTACACGGCCGCTCCACTTCGTTGCGAATCCGGCGGCTTGGCTTGAAAGGCTCTTGGCGATGATGAGGGAGGCGATGAGAAGGCCGATGATGATGGCGAAGGAGAGGAGGAGGTTGGCCACTTGTCCGGCGCCTGCGCTTGTGAAGACCGACGCGGCGTCCGTGGTGGCGCCGGAGAGCGCAAAGAGCTGCGGCTCGCTCCCCACCTTCACGACAACCAGGAGGAGGAGCATCATGACCGGCGCGAAAATCGTCTGGTCGGTGAGCGCCTTCCACCACTTCTTGCCGTACTCTTTCACCATCGGTATGTCCGCAAGCCCGAGGAAGCCGATTGGCGAAACGATGAAGAGGAAGAGCAGGATCACGAATCGCGCGATGAGCATGATCGCGATGGCACCGAAGACGAGCGCGGTGATGGCGAAGAGCAGCATCCCCGCGAAGAACGTGAAGAACCAGTGTCCTTGCGCGGCGGAGCCAGCCTGAGCGGCTTGCGTCGCCTCACCGTTTTGGAAATTGTAGAGCGTCGTGAGGCCGAGATTGGTCATGAGGTGGTTCGTGACCGGCTCGGTGGATACGTCGAAAGATTGGGGCATGCCTGCCGAGCCATACATCTGCGCATAGAACTGCGTGGCGAAGAGGTTGCCGGTGTCCACGATGAACTCCGCGACAAAGAGCGAGAAGTTGAGCGTGATCGCCACGATGAGGAGCGAGGCGAGCGCTTTCTTCGCGCCATACGTGGCGTTGTCGAGGATGGTGGCGATGCCGATGGCCATGAAGCCGAAGATGAGGGCGATGTTGCCGATGTCACGGAAGACGCCCCACGCCACCTGGATGGAGGTGAAGGCGCCCACCATCGTGCCCATGCGTACGACGGTGTAGTAGAGGGTGGCGCCCATGAGCGTGCCCATCGCGCCGGCGAGCCAGCCGAAGAGCGAGAGGATCCACATGAACGCTTGGCCGAGTAGTGCGTCCATAGGCTATGGGGTTGCGGGCGCGGTGGCCGTGACTTTGACCGGCGCGCACTGCGAGAGCATGCTCTGCGCGTTTGCGGTGATGAGCTGGAGCTGGCTCACGAGCGGCGCCTGCGACTGGCCGTTTACCGAAGTGTCGAGCGTGTTTGCGGGAATGTTCAGAGGCACGGGAGAGGGTGTCGCATCGCTTTGCATATTGGAGACATCGCCTGCGGTCGGATGCATGCTCGACAAGTTCATGACGTCTTGGGTGTAGAACGTAATCTGGGTCGGGTCGCCCTTTTCCTGATTTATGCGCGTGATGAGGTCCAGAGCGCTTTGGATGGTCGTTTCTACCGCGGTCTGCTCGCTGTACACGGTCGCGACCGGTCCGGAGTTGAGCGCCTGCTGGGCACGGGTCTGATACGTCTGACATTGTTGCACGAGCGTGTCCGGATTCGTGCTGAGAGTGCTCGTGTACTGCGGTGCATACTGGGCCGCAACGAGCGTGTGAAGGGTCGAAGACGCTGTCTCGGCGGCGCTGAAAAGCGTATCCCATGCCGTGGTGTAGGCATCGACGTTTGATTGCAGGATTGCAGGAGAGGCGGGGCCGGTTGCGGCGTTCTGCGCCAGGCTGCTACCCAATGCAAGGGCTTCAACGGAACCATTCCCATACGAGTTCCAATAATTGCTACGGGCATCATTGGTATTTATGCCGAGATTAACCTTCCCGATGCCGAACCCGAAGAGGCCGTTCTGCTGCAGGCCGGTCGCCGCCATGCTACCCATCTGATAGGTTTGCAAGAGAGTGACCAGGCTGCCCGCCATGCCTTCCAGGTCGCCGGTTATCGACCATTTCTTCAGGAGTGTATCGCTCACGTTCTTGAGCGAATCCGCGACGACCGAGCCTGGGGTGGAGATGAGCCCTGGCTGGCCATTCTTGTCGAGGCACGGGTCGCCCGCCGCGTTCCCTACCGTTTGGTCGTAGGTGTAGCTGCCGGCAGTACCGACCGTATTGAAAGAATCTTTTTGCCTATTCGCTATCTCCGCAGCATCGGTGGTGGCTTGGTCGCCAGCGTACGTATCATTTTGTGCGTAGCTGGTGTCGCACCACGAGAGGAAGCCGCTGTTCGCATAGAGCTGGTTAAGCGCGTTATCGGTGATGTTCGCGGCATCTTCTGACATTATGTTCTGGGCTTTGTACGTGTAGCAGTATGGATTGTTATCGCACTCGGTATTGAGCGAGAACCACGCGTTCCAGCCTCCCTTGCTGAAATTGCCCTGCACGTACGCGAGCGGGTCGGATGACGCCTCACCGAGCGTGCAGCGATGCGCGTCGAAGAAGTGGTCCGCGCCAGCAGTACTCTGGAAGTAGTTCGAGCGCATGCTTGCGGCGATTGCGCTTGCAAAGGGAGAGTTCGATTGTCGCGAGAGCATATCCATGAAATGCATCGAGCGCGCGTCTTGGATGCCCTGCTTGTACCCGTTCACGTTGGCTACATAGAGCCCGAGCCCCTTGCCGTTGTCGCCATTGATGAAATTGATGACGCCCGCCGTGACGGACTTGAGCATGTTCCCCGACTCCATCCAGAGCATCGGGGCGATGACGTTCTTGTCGACCCAGAGTGCCACATTCGCTACTTTAGATAGGTAGGAGTTCGCGTCCGTGGCAGCTTGATGGATTGTCGATCCCGCCTCGTATGTCATTGTCTTTAATTCGGTCCATGACATGTTGTTGGTTATCTCGGCAGGATACGCATGAGCCTTTTGCGGCACCGCAAGAAAAGATGCAGGCACCACGAGCGTGAACAGGAGCACGGGCGCGATAATCCTCTGAGCAGCGAAATTTCTCATGGCGTGGTGTGTTTCGAGCTCTCTGGCGCGGCGGTCGAGATGAAGTTCACGAACATCCATCCGGGCGCATCCTTTGGCAGGGTGACGCCCGCGTTCGTGTAGACGCTGTGAATGTCGCTAAACGCCTGCAGGAAGTTCTGCAGCGCCTGGGGGTATTGCTTCAGGGCGAGGATGGCCGCGAGCGGATCGTCATTGACGTGCGTGAAATCATCCGAGATTTCCCCGAGTCGCTTTATGGAGTTTATGAGCGTGAGATCTGCGCCCGCGAGCTCTTGCGGCACCGGGAGCACGGAGAGTCCGATAGCGATCTTCCGATAGCCGTTCGCGATGTCTCTGAGATTGTTGATGTCGGCCGCGTCGGTCGGGTCGTTATTATTGAGCGCATCTTGCACATAGTCGATGGGCGAGCCGCTTGCGGCGATGCTCGTGTTGTTGAATACCGCATCTGCGGAGGCGGCAAACGCCTTGAGTGCTTCAGGCCCGGAGCCGGATACTTTGAGGTCGCGCGCGGTCTTGAAGTCGGGGGACGGACCTATGGTCTGTGAAAACGCATTGAACGCCTGCGTCACGACGTTTTGCAGGTCGGCTTGCGAGAGTGCTGCGCCGCCATTTTGCTGCTTTGCGCCGATGTAGAGCATGAAAAAGGTTTGGGTGAACGCGGCAGTGAGGGTGCCTTGCGCCGGTGCGCTCGGTAGGGACGCGTCGGTAGAGGAGGCGGAGCTGGGGGCAGCCTCAGCCGCGGGCGCCTTCGGGACGATGAGCCCTTTTGCGACGGCTTCCTCGTCGGTCATCCCGAGCCCCAGGGAGTCTGCTTTGTGCGGGTCAGTGCCGTAGAGGGCCTCTTCCCAGTCGGGGAGGCCGTCGCTGTCGCTGTCGCGGCTCGCGACGGCTTGGAGGAGTGCGTCGGTGGATGAAGCGTCAGCGTGCCTGGGGGCGAGTCTGCCGCCCGCCAGGAGATAGGCACCGCCAATCATCACGAGGGCGAGCGCCGTCGCAGAGAGAATCCCCCACTGTCGTTTCATCCAAGCCACCACTCTTGCAGTATAGCAGTTTTATACATGGGCCCGCGCACCGCTGGCGCGCGGGTGTGCATTATATATAGAGGAGAGTCTTGGCGAGCGCGTGCCAAGCAGGGAGAGGCACGTCTTCGGCGCGAGTGTCTGGGTCGAGCTTCGCGGCGCGAAGCGCCGCGGATACGTCTGCATCGGGAAACGCGAGGGCCAGATTTTTCACGAGTTTCTTGCGTTTGTGGGCGAATCCGGCATGGAGCACAGCGAAAAAGTGCTGTTTTTCAGCCTCAGATCGGAATGGATTGCGAATGTCGGCTATCGAAAGCACGGCCGAATCCACCTTGGGCGCGGGCTTGAAAGCACCGCGTGGAACGGTGAACTCGTAGTGCGGCGTGCCATAGGTTTTCACGGAAATGGAAAGCAGGCTCTCCTTTTCTCCGCGCGTTTGTCCCGAGCGGCGGCGAGGGGCGACGCGCTCAGCCACCTCTTTTTGTACCAGCAGTGTCATCGAGCGCGGCTGGTGGAGAGCCTCCAGAAACTGCCGGATAATCTCACCGGTGATGTAGTACGGGATATTTGCGACGACGGCGTACGCCCCTGAAATGCTCGAGGGGTCGAATGCGCGCACATCACCCTCAACGAGCTTTAGCTTCTCGGCCGCAATTTCGTTCGCAAACATCTCGCGCAGTTTTTCCGCGAGCGCCGCGTCAGCTTCCACGGCCACCACCTTCCCTGCTCGCGCAAGGAGAGGCGCCGTGAGCATGCCGGTGCCCGGGCCGATTTCGAGCACAGTGTCCTCCGGTGAAAGATGTGCTGCATCCGCTATGCGCTCGGCCGTCTGCCGGTGCATCAGGAAATTCTGCCCGAGCGACTTTTTCGCAAACATATCTTACAGGAAACGTTCTTCAACGCCGCGATAACCGTCACGTCGGTGTCGGACTGAACCGACGAATACCGTGGCGACTTCTATGCGGAACACGATTCGCCAATCACCGACTCGCAGCACGCGCAAGCCGCGTAGTGTGTTGCGAAGTGGTTTTCCGAATTGTTCTGGACGGCTGGAGAGCTTTTCGCGTAGTGTATCGCGGACCATGTGCCACACCGACACATCGACCGCCCGCAGATCACGCTCAATTACCAATCGGTGGTAGCGAATGGCGTACGGCGGCATGATTATGCGTTACGCAGTTTGTTGAATAGCGCGTCAGCTTCTTTTTCAGAGAGCCAAACGCGGCGCGAGTCAAGCTCGTCCGCGAGTATGCGCGCCGCAACAGTTGCGCGCGGTGTCTTCTCGCGTGCTGCGCGTGCCCGGAGCGCCCTTGCGGTCGAGGGCGTGAGGGTTATGAGGATACGTTCTTTTGTGGTGGCCATATATCAAAAGTGTATCACCTCTTGATGTGGGCGCAATGAAGCGCGGTCAGGTCAACATATTCTAAATGTATATAGCGGGCTCGCTGCTGCCGTCGTCGTAGTCGAGGTGGGCGGCGTCGATATCGTTCAAGAATGATGACGGCTCTTGCAGATAGTCGGTGCCATAGATGCGGCGCACGCGCGCGAGTGTGAGGATGAGTCGGCGCTTTGCGCGCGTCACCGCCACATAGAAGAGGCGTCGTTCCTCTTCCTCATCGCGCTCCTCATTCCCCATCCCTTCGTGCGGAAAGAGTCCTTCTTCCATGCCGGTCACGAATACCGTGTCGAATTCAAGCCCTTTCGCCGCGTGCACGGTCATGAGCGTCACACCAGTCGAGCCTTCTTTTCGGTCGAGCTCGTCCTGGTCGCTCGCGAGCGCGGCGTCGGCGAGAAATGCCGCAATCCCCTCTTTGCCGGGCATCGCGTCGTAGCGGGAGGCGAGCGTTGCGAGTTCGTGGATGTTTTCAAGGCGCTCGCGCTCCTCCTCGGTGCCGCTTGCGAGCGTGCTTTCCAAACCGCTTTTCTCGATGACCAGCCGCACGAATGCCGAAGGCGCCGTGTCCTCGCTCGCGACACTCAGTGCCGCGACCACTGCCTCAAACTTCTCTACCTTCGCGCGCTCTGCGGGTTTCAAAAGGTCGCGCTGCCCTGCTGCGAGCTTGCCGAGCGTCACCTTGCCGATACCGCGCGACGGCGCCTGCACGGCGCGCATCCGGTCGGATTCGCGCGATGGCTCGAGCGCGAGCCGCACCCACGCAAGCATGTCTTTCACCTCTTTGCGATCGAAGAAGCGTGTACCGAGGAGCTTGTACGGCACGCGCGCGTGCAAGAGCGCCTCCTCGAGTGCGCGCGATTGGAAATTGGTGCGGAAGAGTATCGCGACGTGCTCGGGCGGAATGCCACGCGCCATTTCGCGCTTTATCTCCTTCGCGATCCACGCCGCTTCCCCTTCAGCGCTTGGCGCTGCGTGTACCGTGATGCGCTCCCCTGCCGGATTGCTCGTTACCGAGCGCTTCTCTTTGCGGTTCCTATTTTGCTCGATGACAGAATTCGCGGCCGCGACGATGGTCCCCGATGAGCGGTAGTTGTGCTCAAGGATGATGGTTTTCGCTGTGGGATAGGTCTTTTCAAACTCAAGGAGATTCTCGATAGTCGCGCCGCGCCAGGTGTAGATGCACTGGTCTATGTCCCCCACAACGAAGATGTTGTGATGTTTTTCCGCGAGCAGGTTTGCGAGCCGCCCCTGGAGCTCGTTCGTATCCTGAAACTCATCGATGTGAATGTAGCGCCAGCGCTCTTGCACCGCGTTTCGCACATCGGCGTGCGCTTCGAGCAGGCGCACCGGAAGGGCGATGAGGTCGTCGAAGTCGAGGGCTTTCTCATCGCGAAGGGCGGTGTCGTAGCGCTGCCACACCTCGCTTGCAACGCGCCCGCGGAAGCTTTCCCGGCTGTGTTTCTCGCGAAATTCCACGGCGGTCATGCCCTCCCCTTTCGCTTTTGAGATACGCGAGAGGATCGCGCGCGGCGGGACCTCCTTCGGGTCGATGTCCATCGCCTTGAGCGCGTCCTTGATGACGCGCTCCGAGTCGTCGCGATCAAAAATGGAAAAATAGCGCGGCACGCCGACGGCGCGGCCATGCTCTTCGAGCAAAATGCGCCCGAGGCCGTGGAAGGTGGCGATAGTCGGCATCGGCGCGTCTTCGCCGAGGCGTGTGCGTAGGCGTTCGCGCATCTCGCGCGCCGCTTTGTTGGTGAAGGTGACGGCGAGGATCTGCTCGACCGGCACACCCTCTCTGACGAGGTGGAGGATGCGGGTCGTGAGCACGCGCGTTTTGCCCGAGCCGGCGCCCGCAAGCACGGACACCGGGCCGAGCGTCGCAAGGACCGCCTCTCTCTGGCGGTCGTTTAGTCCTTCGAGGTACTCCATTTAGTGAACTATACCGCATAATTCGCAATCAACACCCCTCCGAAAGACCGGTTGACCAGCAGCCTCAGGCGGGTATAATCCCGGTACTGGACGTCATGGATGAACGAAAGAAATGGTTGTTTTAAGCCATTTTTGTATTTGGATGAACGAAAGAACAACCCCTGCTGCGTTATTTCACCGTTACCTGATTCTTCCGGCACCTACTGCCTCGAGCGGAATTCCCGGAACACATACTGTAAGGCTGGTTTCGTAGTAACGACGGTACTGGCATGTGGGCTCGTAGTCGCTTCCCTTCCGCGCCATGCGGGCGCGTTTTGGTTTTCTTCGGGTACGGCGGCGAGCGCGGGAAATTCCGTGCCGCTCGTGCACGATAGTGGCATCTCTCTTCTCCAAGCCGCCACGAATACGAACCCGGACCCGGTCAAAAATGAGCCGCTCATCGCGATGACGAACGGCTCGGCCCTTATCGCGGAAGCTGGCCCGGAAGGCACGGCAGCTGACGTGAGCCCCACGGCCTCAAACGGCCAGATTTCGCTCTACGTCGTGCGTCCGGGCGACTCCGTTTCCGAGATTGCTGACATGTTTGGCGTCACGGTGAACACCATTTTGTGGGCGAACAATCTGAAAAGCGCGAGTGCCATCAAGCCGGGCGACACGCTCCTCATCCTTCCGGTGTCCGGCCTGCAACACACGGTGACAAAGGGCGAAACGATCGCGTCTATCGCGAAGAAATTCAATGCGGACGCTGGAGATATCGCGCTCTATAACGGTCTCGATACGAACGCGCATCTCGCGGCGGGCACCGCCATCATCATCCCGGGCGGTGAAATGCCGCCACCTCCTGCACCGGTACGCAAAACGACACCGTCCGGCTCTCGCCGTGTTGCCGCTACTGGTCCGGTAAATCCGTATCGTGGCGGTAGTGGCGCTGAGCTCTCCGGCTTCTTCGGCAACCCGCTTCCGGGCGGGCTCGTGACGCAAGGTCTCCACGGATGGAATGGGTTTGATATCGGTGCGCGCACGGGGACGCCGATTTACGCAGCGGCCGCGGGCCGTGTCATCGTCGCGCGTACGAGCGGATGGAACGGCGGGTACGGCAGCTATGTCGTTATCGACCACGGCAACGGCACGCAGACGCTCTATGCGCACATGAGTCAGAACATCTCGAGCGTTGGCGAGCAGGTTTCGCGTGGGCAGCTCCTCGGGTATGTCGGCACCACCGGCGAATCGACCGGTCCCCACCTCCACTTCGAGGTTCGCGGTGCAAAGAATCCGTTTTCAGGGTGCGACGTGGGCGAAGTCGACACAGCCTGTTTCATGTACTAATGCGCTCACGCGCAGAAAACCCGCGGCGGCCTAAAGGCCGCCGCGGGTTTTCGCGCCGTAATTCCCCGCTCACAAGCCCTTCATAGAAGAGGTTCTATAAAGAAATGATGCGAAAGAAAATCCTCTTAGGAGTCGGCGGCATAGCTGTGATATCGGCGTTGCTCGGGTGGTGGTACGCGACCAGTAAAACATCAGGACTGGGATACGCGCTCATTAATATATGGGCAAACATGCGGGCGGGCGATCCGCTCTTTGATTATCCACCGCCCCCACCTCCGCTCTCTCAAATACTGAAGGTTCGGTACTTTATAGAAGGAGGACCGAGTGATGGCGATTATGTGTTGTTCCCGATAGAGGTAAATGGGTACACCTACTTGCCTGGTGCTGATTGCGGTCACGAGATACACCTGCCGCCAATCATCATACGAGATGAGGCCGGCACGGTCATCTATAGCCACCCGGTATTGGGCACCTGCGCGCACGACAGCTTCGTATCATACGATGAGCACATTGCTCCCGATTCGCGCGTGAACCTTCCGGATTCAGGGACGATCTCGATAGCGTCCACTTCCATGCAGGTACACTTCAAGCCGGACCCTGACATGGAAGAGTTTGGTTTGTGCGGCACGCCGCTTCTCGCAAAACGCATCATGGTACACGGCGTCGATGCGTTTAACGCGATCATGCAGATCAAAAATACAAGCGGGAACGAGACCATTGCCGATAAGCGGAGCTTCTGTCAGAGCATCGTGTATCACGCCAATGAAAATCACCGTATCGTGTTGACCGATGTGACGACGAGTGACAAGTGGATGTATGTGGACATCACCGGTGACGGCCGGTATGCCATCGACCTTGTGACGAATGCGATATATCCGATATCCGGGTTTGATGGAGGCCGCAGCAGGGTCCCCGTCGGTTATTTGAAATAAAGAAGCGCCATACGGCCGCGCTTTACTTCCGGCACGTACATGTACTCTTCACGGGAAGGGCGCTATAAAAAGAACATGAACCGAAACCAAATACTTTTGTTGACTGGTGGAGTTGTCGTTGTGTTAGTGCTCAGCGGATGGCGGTATGTGAGTACAAGAAAACCCTCGCCGGTCGCTGAGAACGCTGGCACTGCGACAAGCACCTACCCATATACGAACCGGGCAGCGATTGAGAAAGGAATCTCGGAAGGGAAAGTATCGGGTCCGTATCCGTTCTACGATTTCGATAATCATCTCCATGTTCTCAATTCGGACTACCAACTAGTGTCAGATGCCATCAAGTCGGGAGCAATAACCATCGGGGACATTGAAGACGTCCAGATTTGCGGAGGAACCTACAAGTCCAAGCGTATTCTCATAGATGGTGTCAATCTTCTCAAGCGCGCATTGAATCTTGTTGGTAAAGATTCGCAGAAAAGTGAGGCGCTTTGCGACTATTTGAATGGACTTGCTGAAGATACGGGCGGGAAAATAAACGAGAACGGAGAGATTCAGATTACTCTCGGCGAAGAGAAAAGCACTGAACAGGGAGCAGTATTTAGGGTCGGGATAAACCTGGGGAGAAGTATCGTTCACATACAATCGGGCATCCCTCATGGGTATATGAGCGGGTTTCTCATTCTCGCTGATCCAGAAAAGAACAAGCTCTATATGATGGGTACTGAGATGGGTGCCCTTAAATAATAAAGACCGGAGCCCGAAGGCTCCGGTCTTGTCATAAGATGCACCGCTTCTCTTACCAGTCCATCCGCTCCGGATCAACGAACCCGCCTGGGAAGGCTGGATACAAGTACCCGTCTATAGTGCACGCGCCCGCAGGTAGCGCACCTGCTTGCGAGACGTGCTGTTCGAACGTGCCGATACGCGTCCCGAAGTGAAGGTGCGTCCCGCCGAGAGAGTAGGAGAGATACTTTGGGTATCCAAGGAACGTTCCTTTTGCGACCATCTGTCCCTCGGAGATGACCGGGTTCCCCTGGGCGTCAAGGGTATTGTCGAGATGCAGATAGCTTGTCGCGAAACTATCTTCGTGACCAATCACGACGGCCCAGCCCCAACTAATGGTATGGGCTTCGTCAGCAAACTGCTCGTTCTTCTTCAGCACTACACCCCGAGCGGCCGCGAAGATGGGGTTGCTTGTGGATGCCTGGTAATCGGCGCCGGCGTGGAGCTTCATATACGAAGAGCAGTACGCATCCCAGAACTTCCCGAAGTAATATCCCGAGACAAGGTGCACTGCCGGATTCGGGAACATGAGCTTCTCCACCAGCACCACATCATCAACATCGAAGTTCTTCGCCACCCCAGACTCGATCGCCACCGCCCCGAGCTTCGCTGAGCCGAAGTGAAAGTCGGAGAGAGGGATGAGTACGCGATACCACTTGCCCGGAGTGATGGAGCCGAGCATGGTAGGAATGTATGTCTCGTCCACCCTCACCGTCCCGAGCACGACGTTGGTCTCGCTAATGAGCGAGACGTTGAGATACTGGCCCACCTCCGAGGTTCGGAACACGAGCGAGAGGCCGCCGAAGTCTCCTGACGGGATACCGAGCCCGTTCACGTTCCTCCCTGTGCTCTGCTCTTGGAGCTGCACACCGGCCCAGGGGCCGGTTGCCGTGACGTGGAGGTAGTTGTCGCCACCGCCAGAGTCGATTTGGGATAAGGTTGAGCTCCAGTTGTACGTAAGGATGCTCGGCCCCTTTGCCTGCTGCGCGCCGTCGTAGAATGAAACGTTCGGGCGGAATTCGATCTGATCGAAGTAGACCACTGCGCCGGCGTTGCCGCTCTGGATGGCGACGTCTTCAAGTATCGGGTTCGTGCCGAGCAGCATATCTGCTATGGGTATCCGAATCCAGGTCCACCGTCCTTGCGGGATGGATTTGGTTTCGGTGTAGTCGGCAAGGCCGATTGGGCGAGGCGTCGCTGTCCCGGTCGAGTCTTGCGCGACGAGCCACAAGTTGTCCCCGAGCGATTCGTTGTACACGGCGAAGGTCAGATCCTTGTACCCAGTGGTGTCGAAATACTGCCAGGCACCGGGCGCGAATCCACCCCACGGCGAGGTATTGGACGCGCATGCTGTGCGTCCCCTTGAGGGCGTGATTGGTCGAAATACCGATGGAGGTGTTCCAGCCCCAGTCTCCCCATCCCTTTTCAAAGGTTCTATGGACAGCGTCATAGGATTCAAGGAAGACCTCGTTCGAGACGTCGTTCAGCGCGAAGGCTGGTGGACAGAATGTGAGCAGTGCCCAGAACAACAATCCGATCCGACTGATCGTTTTCACTTGGAGCCTCCTCTTTGTTTTGGTTGTACTGCCCGTTGCAAGCGATCCTGCCGATACTCAGTGGTGCATCGTTCTCTTGCGCGTCACCTCCTTTAAAGGATGTTTGTATGTGGTGCTCGTGGCACTCTTCTTTGTCCACTATATCATTCAAACCCGAAGAAGCCGCGGGGGCGGTATTGGAGCGCTTCGAATACGTGTGCGGGAAGGACGAGCTCGCTTTCGGCGAGGTCGGCGATGGTGCGCGCGACGCGCATGGTGCGGTGGTAGCTCCTCGGTGAGAGGTCGAGTTTCTTTGCGGCGGCGAGGAGCGCAGCGCGCGCTTCTGGTGAGAATGCCGCGGCTTCGCCTTCGAGCTCGCGCGAGGAAAGGTGCGCGTTATCGGCTCCTTCCCTTCCAGTACGTGCGGAGGCGCGTGAGCGGGCTTTTTCGATGCGTGCGCGAACACTTTCAGAAGGCTCTCCGCTGCCAAGCGAGGCGAGGGTCTCGTGCGGAACGTGCGGTACCTCGACCCACAGGTCGAGGCGGTCGGCGATCGGGCGGGAGAGCTTGCGGGACTGTTTACGCGCGGCGCGAAGCGCCGCGTCTGCGTCGCCGCCAAGCGTGTCGGCCGGATTCATCGCCGCCACAAGCATGCAGTCGGCAGGAAACGTGACGGTTGCACGGGTTCGAGAAACAGTGACGGTCCGGTTCTCAAGCGGCTCGCGCAGCGCCTCGAGCGCACGTGCATCAAACTCGGGAAACTCATCCAAGAACAAGACGCCTTTGTGTGCGAGCGTCACCTCTCCAGCACGCGGCGAGGCGCCACCACCGACAAGTGCAGTATAGGAAACGGTGTGGTGCGGCGCGCGAAAGGGTGGTTGCGCGACGACAGCACCTTCTTCGAGCACGCCCGCAGTCGAGTGGATGGCCGTCACTTCGAGCAACTCGTCATTCGTGAGTGGTGGGAGTATGCCGGGCAGTGCGCGGGCAAGCAAAGTCTTGCCGGTGCCGGGCGGGCCATAGAACACGAGGTTGTGTCGCCCGGCTGCGGCGATCTCGAGCGCACGCTTCGCGCTCTCCTGTCCTTTGACGTCGGCGAGATCGACCGCAGGCGCGGCAGTGCGCGAAGCGCGCTGCCGCGTTTCCGGTACGAGCGGCGCCTCCCCTTTTATGTGTGCAATGAGGGTACCGAGTGTCGCGGGCGCATACACGATCATTCCCTCCGCAAGCAGCGCCTCGTGTGCGTTTCCGGGCGGCACGAACACAGTCTCAATGCCTTCCCGCCGCGCCGCGAGCACTTGCGGCAAGATGCCACGCACGCTTCGCAACGTACCGTCGAGGGAGAGCTCTCCGGCGAAAAGCGCAGGTTCTTCGGGGAGCGTTATCTCCCCTGCCGCTGCGAGGTACGCGAGCGCGAATGCTACGTCATAGTGCGAACCCTCTTTCTTCAAGTCAGCAGGAGAAAGCGAAAGTACGATGCGGCGGTTTTCAGCTTTCGGGGATTTGAATCCCGAATGCCGTATCGCGGCCGAGATGCGGTCGCGCGCCTCCTCCACTGCTTTGTCAGCGAGTCCGACTATAGAAAATGAATGGAGTCCTCGCGTGAGGTCGGCTTCGACGGTGACGAGCGCGGCTGCGGCGCCGGTCGGTTGCGCGGCGCGAAGCGCCGCGTATCCTTTCAGCTCCGCGTCGGCTGCGTCAGACATCACCCGTGCATGTGCGCCGTGCAGGTATCGGCTGCCGGATCTGCATCGAGACGTGCCTCCTCTATCGGGGCGCCGCATACCGCGCATGCGCCGTATGCGCCATCCGTGATGCGGGCGAGCGCTGCTTTCACATTGTTGTAGCGGATTTCCAAATCCTTCAGTATGGCCGTGTTATCACCATAGCCTTCGATGAGATCTGCCGCGTCATTCTCGTCGGGCTCTTTGCCGGTTTCGGGCGGGACTGCTTCCCAGTCGTCGTTATTCGACGGGTTGCGGCGACCGACACTCTCGAGTTCCGTTTCAAGCTTCTGCAGTTCTTCTTCGAGGCGCTGGTGGTATGATGCAAGGTCTTTCATATGCGAACCACTGTACCATATCGATCAATGCTGTGTGCTTGAGTTGCCGAGCCGGCTGAGGATGCTCGCGAACGCAGAAGGATCATGGGCTATGACCAGGATGTTTTTATTCCAAAATCCGTAGAGGAGGATGGTGTTGCCGGCGTTGTCACGCAATACGCGCGCATCGTGGTTGGCGATCACCTCATCAATAAATGCGGGCGCGCTGCGTGCGGCCGTCTGAGTGCTTGTCGCAGTGCTGCTTGCTGTAGAGGCGCTTGCGACGGGAGTCGGATACACAGGCGCAAGATCGTGCGCGAGGGTCTTCTCCCACGCGAGCATCCCGGCGAAGGCTGCGTCATAGGAGGCGACATGCAGGATAAAAAACGGATGGGTTCCCTCCCCGGCGTGCGTGATGCCGACCGTGCTGTCGAGAGCGATAGTGCGCGCCAGCAAGCCGGGCATCGGGAGCCCGAGTGCAGCAATGAGCTGCCCGCCCGACTCCGGCGTGTGGATAGGGATGCCGGCCGTGTCGTACGTGGTCGTCGCGGTGTACAGGATCGTGACGCTTCCGTCGGGTATCGGCTTGGCAGAAGCAGCCACGATAGCTTGCATGAGCGCGCTGCCGGTCCCCGAGACTTCTTGCGCGTTGTCGGCGGCGATGAGTGACGGCGCGGCAACGCCTGTGGATACCGGTGTATTCGCGCGCAAGTTGTAGCCGTACGCGTACCACACGCCGAGCCCGCTGGCGGCGACGAGAAAGAGGCTGCCGAACGCGAGCGCCACGCTTCGCCCGCGGGATGCGGGCGATTTTTCTTGAGTGGCTGATAGGCGCGAACCACGCGCGTCTTGTTCTGCGGCGAGCACATCGGTCTGCGTGGCTCCGGTCTCTCGCACGCGGTCAATAAAGTCGCTTCGGTACGTATGCACAGGAGCAGAAATGTCTTGCGGCGGCGGGGTGTGCATCGGTGTGGACGGTACAGGCGCTTGGGAGGCGAAGTCGAGCACTTCCGGCTTTTGCGGAAGCGTGCTCCCTGCGACCAGCTTGTCTTGCGCGCTAGGCTCAGGAGTGAGCTGCTCGGATGCGGCGGGCGGAGTCACAAGAGCCGGTTCGGGTATGTGCGGCTTGGGCGGCGGCGGTGGAAGTGGTGGTTGCGGCGGTTCTTCCGGCACAGGCTCGCCTTTCATGCGTGCCAGGTCGCGCGCATAGGTACGTAGCTTCAGCGTCTCGGGAAGCGGGACCGCAGCTTCAGCGGGAGGTGGCGTCGCAGCTGGAGCGATCGGAGGAGCTGGCGGGACCTCGGGAGTGAAGGCGGGCGGCATCGGAGCGGGAGTCTCGTTCATACAGTTCTCTCACATTCTAACGCACAACCCGCGCGGACAGCGAAGCTGTCCGCGCGGGTTGTGCGTTACGCCCCGCTCTCTAGCTATTCCCTACTGCGCCCTTCCCGATGCCCGATGATGAACCTCTTCGGGTTTTCGCACATGTCGGTAAATGCGTGCGCGGCCTCTTTCAGCTTCGCGGAAGAGGATTTTCCAAAAGAGATGACCTCCACCTGGCAGCCCTCGTTCATATCGAGGTACTGGATGAGCGGCACGAAGTCGCCGTCGCCCGAAGCGATAATGACGGTATCAAGTTTCGGCGCGAGCTTCACGGCATCAATCGCCAGGCCCACGTCCCAGTCGGCCTTCTTTGCGCCATCGGCGAAGATTTGCAGTCCTTTCACTTTGGTCTCGATGCCGATTTTCGTGAGCGCCTCGAAGAAATTCTTTTCCTCACCGCTTTCCGTCGAGATGACGTACGCGATGGCGCGCACGAGTACGCGGCCACCGACCGCCTCCTCGAGCACCTTGGCGAAATTCACGCGAGCTTTATAAAGATGTTTTGCGCTGTGGTAGAGGTTTTGCGTATCAATAAAAACGCCAACCCGCTGCGCGCTGTGTTTGATCACTGCCATACGAAAGAAAAAATAACGGTATTAAAAATAAGCACGAGTATGCTTACCAAAGCGAGTATGCTTACCAAAGTATGATACCACCCAACAATCCTAGGCCGGAAGCGATGAGATGCGAGGAGCGGCTGAGGAACGGAGCGAGCCGTATCCGAGCATACGGTGAGCGAGTACCGGAAGCAGCGACAAAGCAGCTCGCGCTTACGGCCGGATTTTAGTGTTTCAACCCCAGCTTTTTGATGAGCGCGTTGTACTGGCGCTTATTATTCTTTTCGAGGTAGCGCAGGTGGGAGCGACGATCCGCAACCATCTGCAAAAGACCGCGGCGCGAGTGGAAATCCTTCGGATTCTTCCGGAGGTGCTTCGTGAGCTCCTCGATGCGGCGGGTCAAAAGCGCGACCTGCACGTCAGCAGAACCCGTGTCCCCCTCGTGTCGGGCCACGTCTCCAATAACAGTTGTTTTTACACGCTTGGTAAGCATTGGGCGTACCATACCATGCCTTGATTATTTTTGCAACTGTTTTGGAGTGCTGTCTCTTTCCTGTTCCAAACCTGGCGTCTCGGCGCACTTTATTGTGCGACGCTGCGCTATACTGAAACGATATGGACGCAGAGAGCGCAAAACGACAGTTTCTTGAATACATCGAGATCGAGCGCGGGCGTGCGGTGAAAACTATCGAAAATTACGACCACTATCTCACTCGTTATTTCGCGCAGGCCGGCATCAAGCACACACGCGACATCACCGAGCAGAACATTCGCGAGTTCCGTCTCTGGCTCAATCGTCAGCCCGGTGTCTCGGGTTCGATGAAGCGCCGCACGCAAAACTACTATCTCATCGCCTTGCGTGCGTTCCTAAAATTCTTGCGCAAGCGCGACATCGAAGGCATCTCCCCCGAGCGCATCGAGCTCGCGAAGCTCCCGGAGCGCTCAATCGACCTCATCACGAATACCGAGCTTGGCCGCCTCATGGATGCGGCAAACGGCACCGATGAAAAATCCCTGCGCGACCGTGCCATATTCGAGCTTTTATTCTCAACGGGTTTGCGCGTTTCCGAGCTGTGCTCGCTCGATAGCGACCTCGACCTCTCGCGCGACGAGCTCTCAGTGCGCGGCAAGGGCGAGAAGGTGCGTGTCGTTTTCCTTTCGGAAGCGGCGAAGCGAGCGGTTGCGACGTATCTGAAAGCGCGCAAAGACATGGAAGAAGCGCTCTTCGTGAATACGGCCAATGGAAAACAGCATGGCACACGCCTCACGCCCCGCTCGGTCGAAAGAATAATCAAGTACTACGCTGCAAAAGCGGGCATCACGAAAAAAGTCACGCCCCACGTGTTGCGCCACTCATTTGCGACCGACCTGCTCTCAAACGGCGCGGATTTGCGTAGCGTCCAGGCGCTCCTTGGGCATGCGTCCATCAATACGACGCAAATCTACACCCACGTCACCGACGCGCACCTGCGCGAGGTCCACAAAAAATTCCACTCACGCGGGGAGTAATCAACAACCCGCCGCAACCGAGGGTTTTCACTTTCCTCCAAGGTCCCCGCAACAAAGCCGGCGGGGCAAGCTTCGAATCTAACCCTCCACTTTTATTAGGGTGCCCGTCTGTTTCCCTAGGATAGTAAGTTCAGAATCACGAGACCTCTTGATAACGCATCCTCTGGTATCCCCTGTAATCGTAACCTTTGCACCAGCTCCAATCTGCAAGATGCCACCCTGTACGGAATCAATAATCCAGCGTCCAGAAGGAATCTTATGTATCCCTCCATGTATGGCGCCAATATTCCTTTCCCGATACTTTTCATTTTGACCAGCAGCCTCTTCAGAGGGAGTAGGCGCGACCTTTTCGCTCGAAGGAGAATCATCGTTCTTTACAGATGCTATTTCTGCGCGAGCTTTCTCCTTAGCGACAACGACAGCATCGTACAACTCCTTTAAAAGATTTGGATTTTCGTAATCAAAGGCTTCTCGTATGTACGGTTTCCCAAATTCATCTCTCGACCCTCTTATTCTTTCCCGCACAAGGCGGTTGCCGGTGAGTTTGCCGTCAACCAACTCAGGTGACGATGTATAGGCTACATTATAAATGTCGTAACCTATAGTGTTCCCTTCCTTGTCTTCATAGCGATCAATGTCCATGAGTCCATCAAGAAAAAATGGATTAACCGGTATTCCTCGTTTCTTAACCTCTTCGCGCAGATATTTCTCCATCATTGGAAAATATTCGCTATCGAAGGAGTTTTCACTAATAAATGACCGGGTCTCCTCGCGTATCAGGTTTGTTCGCTCCCGGGCGGGCAGATCCCGCATGCGTTCATACCATGCATCATTCACGTGCCTGGAATCATTTTCGGGTGTTTCTATTTTTTCCGCAGACATTACCGGGGGAAGTAGGCCTTTCTGGCGAGGCCGCTCCGGTGGAGCAGCCTCTTGGTTTTTCGGGCTGGAGCCTTCGGGCCCTGTTCCTCCCCTAACATGCTGGCCTCCAGTTTCTGCGTAATCTCGGATGACCCTTACGGCATTAACAAACTCACGCTCATTAAATTCAGATCCGTACTCATGACGAAGAGCATCCTTTAACGGCAAGATGTTTCCCCCGAATAACTTCCCGTCACTCTTATTAAGGAGAAATTCTGCGACAGCAATCTTATAAGAAGCATCCCTATACATTTTCGATGAAGTGTCTGGATTTTTGCTCAAACGTTCCCCATATTCTTCAATCTTCTTTCGAAGTAAATTTCTCCTCTTCGCGTCTTCTGGGTTGAAAATGTCCGATTCCGGCTTTGGTGAGGCTTCGGGCGACGGCTCTGCTGCCGGTTCGGAAGATTTTCCTTGAAGTCTTGCCAAGATCTCAGCCGCTTCTTTTTGGGAGTTTTCAGCATCCAAGCGTGCCCGCTCGGCGCGTGCCGCTTCTTGTGCGGCTCTCTCTCGCGCCGCTTCTGCTGCCTCGTCGATTTTCTTGTTGATCTCCAGAGCTTCGTCTTGAGCGTTGCCGAGCATCTCGCCCTTCGCTGTCTCCATCGCCTTGGCTTCTTGGGCTAGCGTCGCGACCTTATCGAAGTCTCCTGCCGCGACGGCGGCGGTCATTTCTTGTTTCTTCTGCGCGATACCTGCCTCATTCGCATCAAATGTTTCTCGAGAGCTTGCTTTTTCAAAGTTGAACATGGTGTTGGATTATGTCTCAGGTGTAGCACGGGGGGGGGTAGCGAGCGCAAGTCGTGCTATTCACCGTCGACTTTCGGCTATAATAGCTTCATGAAAATCGTCTCCTGGAATGTAAACGGTCTGCGCTCGGTGGCAAAAAACGGCTACTGGAAAGCCTTTCTGGAGGAAACCAAACCAGACATCTTCTGCCTGCAAGAGACCAAAGCCTCGCCCGAGCAGCTTCCCGACGAGCTTCTCTCCCCTGCTGGCTATTCGGCATTTTTCTCCTCGGCCAAGGCGCGCAAAGGATACAGCGGCGTGGCGCTCTATTCGAAAATCGAGCCGCTCAATGTCATCTACGGCATGGGCATTGAGGAATTCGACCAAGAAGGCCGTATCGTCGGCGCCGAATACGACGACTTTTGGCTTCTGAATGTGTACTTCCCCAACGGCGGCCAGGGCCCCGAGCGTCTCGACTACAAACTGCGCTTTTATGACGCCTTTCTCGCGTTCATCGAGGAGCTGCGCAAGCAAAAACCCGTTATTTTCTGCGGTGATGTGAACACGGCGCACGAGGAAATCGACCTTGCACATCCGCAGGAACACGAAGACAGCACCGGCTTCCTACCCGAAGAGCGCGCATGGATTGATGAGGTGCTGAACGCTGGGTATACCGACTCCTTCCGCCACCTCCATCCGCACCAATCTGCTGCCTATTCATACTGGGATATGGTAACGCGCGCTCGCGACCGCAACGTGGGCTGGCGACTCGACTATTTCTTTGTGCCGAGCGAGCTTATGCGCCGCCTCAAAAAAGCCGAAATCCACACGCAGGTTTTCGGCTCCGACCACTGCCCCGTTTCGATAACCCTCTAAAGGACACGTTATCCACAGGGATGTCCTTTACAGTGTCCTATAGAGCGCTATGATGAACCTCGGAAGGAGTTCTTTGCGAGCACCTTTTGTTCTTTCACAAATCTGTTCCTTACGAAGCAATAAGTTGTAATCCGTGCAACAGCAGGCCAACGACGGCGCGTATCGCCCATTCAAAACCAAAGGGCTGCGATTGTTACACGTGCAACCAAACGCTTCTCATCCATAAAAGTCGCCTTATCTCCAGGCGTGCCATCCAATCCAAGCCCAAAGCTCAATCAACTCGGCACACCAACCAAGGCGGCTTTTTGTTTTTCATACCAAGCTGCCGTTACACGTGAAAAGTAGCCCATGTGGTACGAGTTTCGTCCTACATGAGCGGATAATAGGGTTGTTACACGTGAAAAGAGAAAAACCGCCCCAAGTGGCGGTTTTTTATATGTTACACGTGAAAGCTACTGCACGTGGTGTTTTTGCAGTATTTTCCCTACCTCCTCCTCTTCTTTCTCCTCTCGTTTTTGCTTTCCTGCCTCGCCAAGGGCGCGGAGCTCGTCGTCAGAAAGGGTCAAAAGCTCTCCGGTTCGGGTATCCAAATATTCCTCAGTGTTTCGGGAAGGATCCTCGAGAACTTCTTCGAGGAGGGCGTTCAGCGTCCAGCCGATGCGCGGCCCTGGTTGCACGTGGAACGTCTCCATAAGGTGGTTTCCATTTGTCTTGAGCATGGCGACGGAAATCGGGTCGCGAAGAGCTTGCTCCACCATCGCCTTATATTTCCGGAAGCGAAATGGCTGTTCTTTTGGCCGGCCGGTGCCTATGCGGTCGCAAATGCGGACATTGAGCAAATCCCAGATGTTTTCCTCGCCGACGTTGCGAACCATGCGGCGCACGGCCGAGAGGGTAATGAGGTCTGGATCGGAGAAAAACATGTGCCAGCGCACGAGTTTGGTGACACGCTCGATAGTTTCACGTGGAAAGTGAAGGTCATTCAGCGCTTTTTTGGTAATACGAGCGCTCACGACCTCGTGGCCGTGGAAAGTCCAGTCTTTTTTCTCGTCCGACCAGCGGCGCGCATCGGTTTTTCCGATGTCGTGGAAAAGAGCCGCGAGGCGCACGTCCAAATCCCATCCCTTGTCAGCGGCGTGCTGGACGGAGCGCAAGGAATGCTCGAACACGTCGAAAGAGTGCGCCTGATTCTGGCCAACGCCGACACTGCGTGCCAGATCCGGCACGATATACGCAAGGATGCCGAGGCGTGCGGCAAGCGCGAGCGCCGTGAGTGGGCGAGGGGAGGTGAGGATGCGGATAAGCTCGTCGCGGATGCGCTCTTTCGAAATATGGCCAAGGTTAGCGGCTTTTCCCTGTATGGCCGCGGCAGTATTCGTGTCGAGTGCGAAATCGAGCTCGGCCACAAAACGGAGCGCGCGCATAAGCCGAAGCGCGTCTTCCTCGAAGCGTTCTTCCGGGCTGCCGACGGTTTGGAGAATGCCAGCCTCGATGTCCTTTTGTCCTTTATAAGGGTCAATGAGGTGTCCTTTAGACTCGTCGTACGCGATAGCGTTCATGGTGAAATCGCGCCGGGCGAGATCTTCCTCGATAGAGTCGCCGAAGGTTACGGAATCCGGCC
This sequence comes from bacterium, assembly GCA_021789225.1. Taxonomy (GTDB): domain Bacteria; phylum Patescibacteriota; class Minisyncoccia; order Phycocordibacterales; family Phycocordibacteraceae; genus C7867-001. The sequence continues at coordinate 42,279 of JAJYJQ010000003.1, forward strand.
GGCGTTTGTCGCCGTAGGTGGATTCAGTGCGATAGGGGGTCACCTCGACGACTTTCAGGGTTTCATCATCGGTTTCATTGACGACGCCCACGGTGCCGAAGTCGTTCGTGTAGAAGGTTTCCGGGAAAAGAGCTTGAATTTGCTCGGGTTTTGCGTTGGTGGTGACGTCCCAGTCTTTGGGGGTGCGGTTCAAGAGAAGGTCGCGAACGCACCCGCCGACCAAATACGCCTCAAAACCAGCTTGCCGCAGAGTCTCCGTGACCGAGCGTATTTCACGTGGAACCTTGTGGCGCATGGCTGCATAATAGCACGCAATTATGAAACGAACTGTGATATAGTGTTAACTACATGCAGAAGAAGGTCCTACAAAAAGCCATGGCAGTACGGCTTAGAAAAGCGGGATATACATACCGTGAAATACTCGAGAAGGTGCCCGTATCAAGGAGCTCACTTTCTGTGTGGCTGCGCGATGCCCCACTTACTGACGCTGAGAAAACAGTCCTGAAGAAACGGCGTAACGACCGGATATCAACCGGAAGGATTCGCGCGGCCGCGTCGCTTCGTAAAGCACGGCTTCATCGTGAAGGAAGTCTGCGCAAAAAGGCGGAAGAGACATTTCGCACCTATCGACACGACGAACTCTTTAGAGTCGGGATTTCTCTCTACTGGGCCGAGGGTGCGAAGCGGGGAAATTCGTTTAGTTTCGTAAACTCAGATCCAGATATGGTGGTGCTTATGATTGCGTGGATGGAACGTTTTTTACACATACCGAGAAAAGATATACGTGCGCGGCTCTATATCCATAGACCCTATGCACACGAGCATCTTGAAACCTTTTGGTCTGAGAAAACGGGTATTAATGAAGGTGATTTCAGACAAACTGTGTACAAGCCGACCGGGCTCCTCGTTAAAAAACGCCCTGATTATAAAGGCTGTCTCCGTATAGAGGCTGGGGGAGTCGTCGCGCTGCGCACGTATCAGTTCTGGCAACGAATGTTGCTTGCTGAGTTGCAGTAATAACAGCAGAAGACCAAACGTGCTATTGTTTCCTCACTGCGCGCCCGTAGCTCAAAGGATAGAGCACTTGGCTTCGGACCAAGGGGTTGTGGGTTCGAGTCCTGCCGGGCGCACAAAATTCCATGAAAATATAAAGCGGCCACGTGCGAGATGAAGCAAACTGTGCACAAACGATAGGGAATAAAGGTGCGCTGGTGCTATTATGCGTGCATGTCAGGCGCTGCTCCAGAAAAGCAAACTCCTCCTTTGGTACAGCCGGAGAAACATGCGCCCGCAAAGGCGCCTGAGGCACGCAATTCGCGAGCTGCTGAACTGAGGCTTAGTCCTGAAAACGAGCGTTTGTGGGATCGGCTGAGCGAACGCGGACGTGAACTCTTCGAACGAATGTCCGTGCATACAGGCTCTTTTTCCGAGACTTTTGGAAAAGCCGGCCTCGCGTTTAACCGATTCATCGGTGAGCGTTACGAAAAGAAGGCAGTTCATTTGCAGAAGAAGGTGGATGAATCCAACGTCCTCGTCGAATCTCTGCGGGAAGCAAAGCAAGAGCTTGAGGCCGACTTGGAGGAGATGCGGCACGATGGGTCTCCGGGAGCAGAACTCATCCAGCTGCAATCGAAAGTGTTCGATCGCAAGATCGAGGACGCGCTCAAGAAGCGCGATCGCGTCCAAAGTAAGATGGAGGCTCAGGTAAAACATAGAGACCTCTTTAACGCACGGCGCGACGCGATCGCGGACAAGCTCATTCACGAATATGAGCAGAAGCTCTCTCCGATGGAGCGGCGGCTCAAGTCGATGCGGACGCGCGGCGATGAGGTGGCGCGCCTTGCGGATGACGCAAAAGCGCACCTGGATCAACAGGAAGCCAGACTCGTCGTGGATAAAGAGCAGAAATTGGAGCAGCGACAGGCGAAGTGGCGCCAAGCGCAGTTTTCAGAAGCAGATATCCGTGACCTGAGTCGGCCGTTTGAGCGAGCAATACATGAAAACCGGGATTGGATACATGAGCAGCGGGCGAAAATATCGAAGCTGCAGCGTCGCCAAGAAGAGCGGATTGCGCGCGCTGAGCAAACGGCGAATCCGTGGCGCGACCGCCGAGACGCGATCGCGCGCGCCAAGAGCAAGAATCCGGCAGAGGTGAAGGTGCCGGAGCGCACGCGCGTGCCGGTGGAGGAATCGAAGCCGCCGCGTATCGAGCACCACCCGCGGCATGAAGAGACGGTGCTTGCGCACACAGAGCCTGCGGGAGAGCAGGAGCCTGTGGCAGAGGGCTGGCCAGGAGATATTCCGGTCCAAGAGCACGAGCCGGCAGAAACCGCACCTGCGCCTGCGGAAAGCTCGGATGAGGAAGCTCCCGAAGAAAACGAAACGCACGAGACAGGGAATGAGAGCGTTTCGTTTGACCAGTCCTTCTCGCAATGGACCGCGTTCTTGGGGCTGCCGAATGCAGATCCTGCTAGAAAGAGCCTGCAGAAGTTCTTTGCCGACAGGGGGATGAAGCTCGGTAGCTCGGCGCAGATTAAGCGGGAAGACTTTAAACGGATGCTCAGAGGACACTATAGGAGCTTGGGCGGCGATCAACTCAAACAAGCGTTCGAGCCCGTGATAGAGAAGTTCGTTGATGAATTTTTAAAAGAGAAGCCATGACGAGCATTCAAGAAATCAAAGCGCAGACAGAAGCTGACGTGGTCGCGTCGGCCATTGCAAAGCTTGAGGAAATGGACCGGCAGAGCGAAGAGGACGCGGCGGAGATCGAGCGGCTCGCGAGCGAGCTCGACGAGGTTGAAAAGAAGGCCAAAGAGGAGCTGACGGCGCTCATGCTCGAAGAAGCAGCCTATCTAGCAGAAGAGGATTCGGATTAAGAACCCTTCCCAAAGGGAAGCCGGCTTGTTTTTTGAAACTGAACTCCCGGTGCTATAATTGTGCAGAATGCGAAAAGATAAGGAAAGAGCCATTTTGTTGCGTAAAGCTGGGAACAGTTATCGCGCCATCAGTGCGGAGCTCCACGTGCCCTTGAGCACGCTCTCGAACTGGTTTCGCGAGGAGGCGTGGTCAGAAGAGGTGGCGCGCAAGCTGCGCTCGCAGGCGCAGGCGGCGCACACGGCGCGTCTGCTCGACCTCAATAAGACGCGCGGGGCGCGGCTCCGAGAAGCGTACGAGCAGGCGCGCGAGGAGGCGAAAACGGAGCTGGCGCAGCTTCAGTACGATCCGCTTTTTATCGCGGGAGTGATGCTGTACTGGGGAGAAGGGGACAAGGGCTCAAAACATCATGTGAAACTGAGCAATACGGACCCGAAGCTCGTGCGGCTCTATGTGCGGTTTCTGACGGACGCGTGCGGTATTCCGCGGCACAAAATAAAGGCGCATCTGCTGCTCCATCCGGATCTGGAAGAAAAGGTTTGCCGGGCGTACTGGGAGAAAGCGGCAGGGATTCCGTGGAAAAACTTCACGAAAAGCGTTCGCATACAAGGCCGGCATGAGACGCTCCGGCTCAAATGGGGTGTATGCATCGTGACGGTCTCAAGCGCGTATTTCAAACAGAAGGTGCTCGCGTGGCTTACATTGCTGCCAGAAGCGTTGCTTGATAGGCAGGAATATGCGAATATGACGGAGCAGTAGCAACTTGCGGATATAGTTTAGTGGTAGAACGGCTCCTTGCCAAGGAGCAGGCGGGAGTTCGATTCTCCCTATCCGCACAAAATTAAGGGGAACGACACGATGTGCCGAGGAGATTAGGAAGGAGGGTGTGAGTGTTGTGGATTTCAACTGTGGATAAAGGTGTTAATTCTGGGGATAAAGGACAGTTGGGCGAATTGGCCGTTAGTGCGAGTTTCTTTTAAATAGTGAATAAATAAGCCGTTTTTCTCTCGGCCAGTGGTATGATAGCTTCATGAACCTTACAGGTGCGTCTCGCAAAGAGGTGGGGAACATCGGTGAGCGCGCCGCTGCCGAGTATCTTCGCCGCAATGGCTTCCGTATCCTCGACCGGAATGTGGCTAGAAAGACCGGAGAGCTCGATATTGTGGCGCAAAAAGGTGCAGTCGTGCACGTGGTAGAGGTGAAAAGTATCGCGTGCGATGAATTTCCGGGCACCCCGGCTCGCGGACGCTCTGTCTTTGACCCGGCGGAGAACCTGCATCCTATGAAGATACGGAAGGTAGTGCGCACGGGCGAGTGGTATGTGGCTGAAAAGGGCTGGGAAGGGGAATGGCAGGTGGATGGGGTGGTCGTGTGGCTGCGCCGGAGAGACGGCGTGGCGCGTGTCCGATACATTCCGCACATTGTCTGATAGGATAGAGGTGCGAGCGAATAAAAGTGGTAGCGTTAGTACTTTTATGTGTCTTGTTCGCGGGGTGTAGTATACCGGTAAGCGAAGCTTTCTGCCTGCGCTCGCCTCGGGCATGTAACGCCCGCGGGCGTTACATGCCTCTCGGCTCGCTTGGCAGTAGTACGCGTCCTGAGGGAATTCAAAACTAAGTCGGGGTGTGGTGTAGTGGTAGCACGCGTCCTTTGGGAGGATGTAGCCCGAGTTCGAATCTCGGCACCCCGACTTAGTTTTGAATCGGCTGTCCGGGGGACAGCCGGTAAGAAAGAGTGTTCGATTCCCGGCACCCCGACTGAGTTTTGAATCAGTGTGCGGTGGAGAGGGCTTGGACGAGAGTTGCGGTGAGCGCCTGCATTCTCGTTGCAAATGCGTCAGCAACGGTGCTTGGAGTTTGTGTAAGCACGGAATCAATCGATGTGCCCATCTCCTGGGCGTAGTCGCGACGTATATAGGAAGCGGTGATGGCCCGGAGATCGCGATTTTGCGTGGCGCCTTCGGTAGTGCTGGTCGTGATGGTGCCGACAAGCTCGCCCGCATCATTGATCGCGCCGCCGCCGGATGAACCCTCTTGCGCCGCGGCCGTGCCGCCCAAGGAAATGAGGTCAACGGTATCTGTCGTAAAGGTGTAGCGGTCTTTTATCGAGCCGTACACTATGGTCGGGTAGAGGGAAGAGAGGATTTCTTGC
>JAJYJQ010000027.1 GCA_021789225.1 bacterium
CACTGGTCGCTTGGCCTGGTCTCGCCGATGCAGTATCTTGTATCGACATTAGGAGCCGAGGAGTCTCATATGTTGTGGACGAGTACACGCGTTTGACTCCTTCAGAAGCCCGCAGTATCCTCTCTTTCGGTATTGGCCTTTGAAGTGAACCCGCCACGAGTCGAAATCGGTTTGTGGCAAACATAAAACCTTGGGAAGGGAGAAACAGAGATGTTACAAGATTTCGCATTGTTGCCAACCAAGACACGACAAAAGGGCAATCCGTTCAAGGTCGTGGACTGGGCAGATCGGATGTCTCGGTATACCGTAGGCGGAGCAGATATCTTCAATGTGGAGACAAAAGTCCGCGAAGGGGAAACCGTCGGCGGAATGCGAATTGTGTGCGTGACCGATGGTTTCCGCTCGTTCGCGCGCGAACACGTCGAATACTATGTCCGCCCGGCGAGCATCATCATACGGCGCGCACGAAGAAAGACCCACGACGAAGAAATTTTCAAGTCGCTTGAAGAAACTGCCGAATCCACCATGAGCCACCTGTGGGGAATGCTGGAGAGGCAGGCAGACAGTGCTCCCAATCTGTTCGGTTCGGCCAAAGATCCCGTTCTCGTCCTGTATCCGACCATAAAGCGGAAGGCGGTGATTGAGAGGATTGGCCGCACACCTTCATGGGCCGTGATGGTCAAACGGATTGCAACCGGTCGCGCATTCGGCCTGTCGTTCGATGCTGAGTACACGCCCAACAAGCGTCTGCCTGGCACCCTCATCCTTTCGCGCTGATGCGAAATGTCAGCCACAGCCCTCTGCCTCTACGCCGCGAAGCGGTGCGGAAGCAGAGGGCTGTTCTTTTTGTTTTGACTCGTTGGAAATTTTCGTGCATCATTGGGAGCACTATGGAAGAGAAGAAAAATGAGGAGCAGGATGATGTGGTGATTGAAGAGGAGGAGCGCGCCGGCGAAGCCGGCGCGGAGGACGTGGAGCTCGCGGACGAAGAGGCGCGCGCAGATGGGAAGGTGGCAAAAGTAAAAAAGGAGCTCGCGCAGTGTCAGACCGAGAAGCAGGAATATCTGGATGGCTGGCAGCGCGCGAAGGCCGACTATGTAAACGCGCTCAAGCGCTCCGACGAAGAGAAAAAAGCTGCGCAAGAGAAAGGAACAGCGCGCGCAGCTGAGGCTTTTCTGCCGGCGCTCGATGCGCTGGAGCGCGCACAGGCGCACGGCGACATTCCGGAAGGCTTTGCCGGCATCGCCCGGCAGCTTACAAGCGCGTTTGCGGCGCTCGGCGTGCAAGAGGTGCCGGCGGCTGTGGGAGACGCATTCAACCCGGCGCTCCACGAAGCGATGGGGCAGGAGCCGACCGACGACCCGGCGAAAGACGAGACCATCACGCTCGTATTGGAAAAGGGGTGGCTCTCCGGCGGGAAAGTCATCCGGCCGGCAAAGGTGCGGGTGGCACGACACGGGTAGCGCGAAGGTGCGCGCCGGCCGGCGCGCGCCCCTTGAAGCGACCCGGCAGAAAGCATACAATGGGCGCACTTGGGCATTTCAGTGCAGTTTAATAGTTGATAGTTTTTTACTTCCTTATGGCAAAGATTCTTGGCATTGACTTGGGCACGACGAACTCCGCGATGGCGATCATGGAGGGTGGCGAGCCGCGCGTCCTTGAAAACGCCGAGGGCGCACGCACGACCCCGTCGGTTGTCGCTATCGCCAAAAACGGCGAGCGCCTCGTGGGTGCACTCGCGAAGCGCCAGGCGGTGACGAACCCGAAAAACACCATATACGGCATCAAGCGCTTCATGGGCCACCGCCTTGCCGACGACGCTATCCAGCGCGATAAAGGCATCGTCCCGTATGAAGTGAAAGGCGGCGAAGACGGTGGCGTGCTCGTGCACCTGGGCGACAAAGACTACCGCCCGGAGGAGGTTTCCGCGATGATCCTTGGCAAGCTCAAGGCCGATGCGGAAGCAAAGCTCGGCGAGAAAATCACCGAAGCCATCATCACCGTGCCGGCATATTTCGACGACGCACAGCGCAACGCCACGAAAGCAGCGGGCAAGATCGCCGGTCTCGAGGTGAAGCGCATCATCAACGAGCCGACCGCGGCCGCACTCGCGTACGGTTTCAATAAGAAGAAGGACGAAAAGATCGTCGTGTACGACTTTGGCGGCGGCACCTTCGACGTGTCCGTGCTCGAAGTGGGCGACGACGTGATCGAGGTGAAGTCCACGGACGGCGACAGCCACATGGGCGGCCGCGACATCGACCAGAAGATCGTCCGCTACCTCGCCGACGAATTCAAGAAGGAGAGCGGCATCGACATCACGAAAGATCCGCTCGCGCTCCAGCGTCTCGACGAAAGTGCCGAGAAGGCAAAGCAGGAGCTCTCGAGCGCCGCAGAAACGGAAATCAACATCCCGTTCATCACCGTCGGCTCAGACGGCACGCCGCAGCACCTCCTCATGAAGCTCTCGCGCGCAAAGCTCGAATCGCTTTCGGAGGAGTACGTCATGCGCTCTATCGACATCACCAAGCGCGCGCTCGAAGCCGCCAGCATGAGCACGAGCGACATCAACGAGGTCGTGCTCGTGGGTGGCCAGACCCGCATGCCGAAAATCCAGGAGGAAGTGAAAAAGCTCTTCGGCAAGGATCCGCACATGGGCGTGAACCCGGATGAAGTGGTCGCCATCGGCGCAGCCATTCAGGCCGGCGTCCTCCAGGGCGACGTGAAGGACATCCTGCTCGTGGACGTGATCCCGCTCTCGCTTTCTATCGAGACGGCGGGCGGCGTCGCGACCAAGCTCGTCGAACGCAACACGGCCGTGCCGACCTCGCGCTCACAGGTCTTCTCGACCTTTGCCGACAACCAGACCTCGGTGGATATTCACGTGGTGCAGGGCGAGCGCGCAATGGCGGGAGACAACAAGTCGCTTGGCCGCTTCCTTCTCGACGGTATCCCGCCGGCTCCGCGCGGTATGCCGCAAATCGAGGTGACCTTCGACGTGGACAGCAACGGCATTCTCACGGTCAAAGCAAAGGAAAAGACGACCGGCAAGGAGCAGTCGATTCGCATCGAGGGCTCGACCGGTCTCTCCGATGCCGACATCGAGAAGATGCGCAAAGACGCCGAGGCACACGCCGCGGAAGACACGACCCGCAAGGAGATTGCCGAGGCGAAAAACCTCGCCGACCAGATGGTCTACACCGCCGAGAAGTCGCTCAAGGATGCGGGCGACAAGGTGAGTGAGGACGTGAAGAAGGAGGTGAATGAGAAGATTGCCGCGGTGAAGCAGGCGCAGGGCGGCAACGACCTCGTGAGCCTCAAGGCTGCGACCGAGGCACTCTCCACCTCGCTCTCGAAAGTGGGCGAGTCCATGATGAAAGACCAGAAGGCCGACGGCGCAGCCGGAGGTCCCGAGCAGAGCGAGGGACACGGAAGCGCAGATAGCTCTGGCACAAAGGACGCTGAATTCAAAGAGAAGCCGGAAGACTCAAAGGAATAAGATAACTCTCGAACAGCAAACGCGCGGCAGGCTTCGCCTGCCGCGCGTTTGCGCTGGGGTGTATTTTGTTGTAAAATGCTAACAGGCAAGCAAATTCGGTTCTTTCACTTCAACATATAAGGAGTATGGGCAATGAAAGCTATCCTGAGCATCATCCTGGTGGCGATGTCGATGTGCAAAGTCGACATCGCATATTCCGGACAGCCACAATGGCTGCTCTGGGGCAATCCGACGTACATCCGCTACGACCAAAGTGGGCACGTTTGGATAAACTGCAACCCACAAAACGAACTCTGGCGTTTGGGCTATCCTGGCCTATCGAAACCGGAGAGAGTACCGGAAAAGAAAGAGGTTCGGATCAAACCAAACCTTCTCTTTTGGCGACAGAAAGACCCATTGGCAGGCATGCCGCTTGCCGTGGTGTGCGTCACCGATCCGAAACGCAGACTCAAGCTCATCAATGTCGAGCAATCGATCAATGAGCTTCGCGCTGCAAACATCGAGTCGCGCATCTGGCCACACCTAGGCATCCTCTATATCGGCACTGTGGCTGATGAGGAAGGATGGGAAATCACACTTCATGACGAGCTCGTTGAGGGCTACGTCGACCTGGGGCGGTTCGTTCAACCAGGCGATGTTGTCGGTCTGAGCCTGGTGGTCACCGGCATGGAGCGCGGTATCGAGCTGGCACGACAAGCGAAGCGCCTCGGCGCACGCTACGTCATCGCCGGCAACGATTCTGCAATCTTCCGAACCAACCAGTTGCTCCGGCTTCCGGACCATCCGATTGACGCAGTGTTCACCACGAACAGCTTGACGGCCGTTCGTCGATTCCTGCGCGAAATCGAATCGGTCGAACTCGGTGCCATCAGCATACCGGGTGTCGCCATCGTTCCGAGCGACGTAGACCGATCGAACGAGCAATCGGTACTGAAAGCCGAGCACACTATGCGTACGCAACTCCGCCGAAAAGGAGAGTTTAATCCGCAAGACGTGTTTATCGTCCCAAAGCTTACACTCTACACAGGTGCGTACTGGCAGAAGGTGTGGGGGAATTACCGCACGGTTTTCGGTCACAAGCATCAGAACCCGAGCGAAGTCCGCAACGCCATCGCGCTTTTCGCGCAAGGATGCACACGCGCAAGCTCGAACGAGATGTGTTCGTACTGCACCATTGCAGGAGCTTCTGATGTTCGTATGCCAAGCAGAGAATATCTCGCGCAGGTGGTGGAGGTGTACCGTTCTTTCGGGATCGATTACGTCTTCAACGCCACTGACTCAGCACTTGAGATGCGTGCCGTCGCTCGCGCACTCAAAGATGTCGGCGCCTTCTTTCCCGAAGGACTGATGATCTATGGACGCGCCTGGGGCTTGGCACACCACCCACAACTCATTGATGAGTGGATTTCGCTTACGGGCGGACGTCTGCTCGTCAATGTCGGGATGGATTCCGGTGATGAAGGCATTCTGAGCCGTGGCGTTATCAAGACGCTCTGCACAGGGTCACGGCTTGAAGAAAACCGTCAGGCCGTGCGCAACATTGCGGCAAGCGGTGCACACCTGCATTTCTCGCTCATCTTCGGTTCGCCCGGAGAGACGCGAGAGTCGTGCGAACGGTCACTCGAATTCTTCGAGTGGACACGCGCGACACTCGGAACGCAGCTGGACCAGTGTGAGACAGACTTGTACTGGCTCAATCATGGCTCACCGGCAAGCCGCGTCTTTCGCGACTACGCCTATGCGCAACAACTCGCATCTCTTGCGGGAAAAGAGATCTCGCGCGATACGTGGAAGCAGCGTTTCCATCGGCACCGCGATACGCTCGTCGTTCCGTGGGAGTGCGAAGAGGCGTGGTATGAGTGCTTCACTTCAATCACCGTCGAGGAAGCACAGCGCCACAACGCGTACGTCTCGCAAGCGATGGCTGCACACGAAGGCGCGGCACCAGGTCGCTCAGATATGTGTAGAACGGCCTTCAGACCAGCCTAAAACTCCTTTCAACCCGAACCCTCGGGCGCATGCGTGCGCTTCGAGGGTTCTTCTTTTTATGCAGGTAAAGCTTCGCGCGAGTTTTTGATTCCACACATGCCCCGGTGTATAGTGTCCCGGTATGGCAAAGGACTATTACGCGATTTTGGGTGTCGATAAGAAGGCAAGCAAGGACGATATCAAGAAGGCGTTCCGCAAACTCGCGCAAAAGCATCACCCGGACAAGGGTGGCGACGAGGCAAAATTCAAGGAGATCACGGAGGCGTACGCGATCCTCTCCGATGACAAGAAGCGCCGCGAGTACGATTCATACGGTCGCACGTTTGCGGGCGGCGGAGCAGGGCCAGGCGGCTTCGACTTCAGCAACTTTGGCGCACAAGGTGCGCAGTTTGGCGAATTCGATTTCTCGGATATTTTCGGCGGGTTCGGCGATATGTTCGGGGGCCGGCAAGCACGCGCAGCACGTGGACGTGACATCTCCATCGACATCGAAGCCACGTTCAAGGAAGCGGTGCTTGGCGCGAAGCGCTCTGTGCTCATCGCGAAAGTGAGTGCCTGCAACGTGTGCGGCGGCTCCGGCGCAAAGAAGGGAACCGCGATGGACACCTGCTCCACCTGTGGCGGCTCGGGCCGCATCCACGAGACGCGCAACTCGATACTCGGCGCGTTTACGACCGTGCGTGTGTGCGATGCGTGTGGCGGCACAGGAAAGATTCCGAAGGAGCGCTGCGAGGAATGCCGTGGGCAGGGCGTGCTGCGCCGCGAAGAGGAAATTGCTATCGAGATTCCCGCAGGTATCGACAATGGCGAGATGATCCGTCTCCCGGGCCAAGGCGAAGCGGTGAAGGGCGGCACGTCGGGCGACCTCTATGTGAAAGTGCATGTGAAGCCGCATCCTGTTTTCCGCAAGGAGGGCATGAATCTGGTGATGGATTTGCCGGTGAAGATGACCGACGCGCTGCTGGGCACCACTGTGAACGTGACGCTCGTGGACGAGAAGGTCATCGAAGTGAAAGTGCCGCCGCTCTCGAAGGCGGAAGAGGTGCTGCGCGTGCGCGGGAAAGGTGTCGCCGCGGCGCACGGAAAGGGCGACCTGCTCATCCGCGTCACCGTAACGCTCCCGAAAAAGCTCTCCTCCCGCGCAAAGAAAGCGATCAGCGAGCTCAAGGACGAAGGGTTATAAACAGACGTGGGGCAGAGCGCGCGCCGGCGAAGCCGGCGCGCGCTATACTACCTTCATGAACCAAGCGCTCGCCCAAGCTCAGACGCTCGCCACACACACCCTCACCAGCACCACCTCGTTCATAAGCGCATTCTTTGCCGTCCTCGTGCTTGCGGCCGCGTTCTTTCTCTTCGCGCGCTACGTTGGTCGCGGCCAGTTCGTCGCGTTTCTCATCTCGCTCTACACCGGCTACGCGCTCTACAGCATCTTTCCGTTCATGAGCTCTCTCCCGAGCGCGCCGGCTTCTACCGCACTCATCGCCCGCCTCGTGCTTTTTGCCGTGCTCTCATTCGTCACGTACCTCGTCCTGCGCCGCATCGTGGTCTCAGACTTCCTCTCGATAGGCACGCTCGGCCTCGTCGCGCTCTCACTCCTTGGTGCTGGCTTCCTGCTCGCACTCGCATACCAGGTATTCTCAGCGCGCGATGTCTACACCTTCACGCCCTCGGTCGACGCGCTCTTTGCGGCAAAAACCTACTTCTTCTGGTGGATCGCCGGCCCGCTCATCGGCCTCTTCGCCTTCGCGCGCTGACCGCAAGCATGGCGCAACAGCGCGATTCGTGGTATCGTAATTCACACCAATGAAGCACAACGCATAAGTAAGCCGTTATCAGCTTAATCCGGGACCAGACACGTCCCACTATGCGTATGTCCGTACTTCTCTCTACACACGATTTAGGGTTTGAACTCCAGCATAAGACGCTTTTCAAGGCGCTCTCCGTGTCCATTGGTCATGGTGAGCGTATTGCGCTCGTCGGCAAGAACGGTGCAGGAAAAACGACGCTCTTGAAGATTCTTGCCGGTCTCGCCAAGCCGACAGCCGGCCACATCGACAAGCATGAAGCCGTGCGATATTTGCCGCAGCTCGACTTCACGCTTTTCGAACATTCCGATACAGTCGCACGATTCCTGGAACTCCAGGAAATACCGTGGAGCGATGCTCAGGTATCGATTGCACAACTCTTCGGCGCGGCGAGCTTCACGCCCGAACGGGAAATGTGCTCGCTCTCCGGCGGCGAACTCGCCAAACTTCTCATCGCTATTAGCAACCTCGCGAAACCAGATGTCTTGCTGCTCGATGAACCGACCAATCATCTCGACGCGGAGGGACTTGAAACGCTCGCACAGTACCTCGCCGAGTTCCGTGGTGCGTTCGTGGTGGTATCGCACGACCCGCGGTTCCTTGATCGAGTCGCGACGACTGTATGGGAGCTCGCTGATGAATCGATCACGCGCTATGGCGGAAATTATTCTTATTATCGTGCTCAGAAGCAACTCATCGAAGAAGCGCGGGAGCGAGATTTTGAAGCCGCGAAGAAATCTGTTCGGAAAGCCCGCAAAGCTATCGAGAGACGAGAAACGCGTGTCTCACGTGCAGAACGAGCAGGAAAGCGAGCCAAGTCAGAACAGGGGCGCGACAAGATGGCGGAAGCACACCACAAGAACATGGCTGAGCGCGAAGCGGGAAAATTGAAACGAAGGCAGGACAAGACGCTAGCGGAGCGTGCTCAGCGAGTCGAATCCCTCCGCAAGCCGAAGCGCAATACTACGCATGCCGAGTTAGAGACGGGCGCAGACCGTTCACGTCGCATGCTTGTGAGTATTACGAGCGGCACTCTGCATGTCGGCCCAGAAGAGCTATTGCGAAACCTTAACCTGCGTATCGAGTTCGGTGACCGAATCGCCATTGCAGGCAAGAACGGCTCGGGCAAGAGCTCATTGGCAAAAACGCTTATCGAAGCGGCGAGCGCAGCAACACTCGATGGCAACATAAAGCGTTCGGAACGCCTTGAGGCCGTTTACATGGACCAGAAATACGCCACGGTCGACCCCGAGCGCTCGCTCATCGGCAACATACAAAAAGAGAACCCGTATCTCGACGAGCAGGCGGTACGCGGAATGCTCGGAAAATTCCTCTTCAGTGCAGATATGGACGTAAAGAAGAAAGCCGGAACACTCTCGGGCGGCGAAACCGCACGGCTTACGCTCGCACAAACGACCGCACGACCGATCGACCTACTCATTCTCGACGAGCCGACGAACAATCTCGACATCGAGACGCTCGACAGCATCGCAACCGCGCTGGAAGATTTCCCAGGAGCGCTCGTCGTCATATCGCACAACGTGCGCTTCCTCGCACGGCTCGGCATCGACCGCGCGTACATAATCACGGAACACTCCCTCAAACAAATGCAATCGACGCCAGAAGATGAGGAGCTGTTTTATACAGAACTCGTCACGGCCGAACGTTCGTCAGCCTAGTTTGCGCTCAGGTGGTGGCGTGATGTAATAGACGGTATGCAAACCGAAACCGTACGCGCGCTCATACACAATTTCGCGCTCGGCGACATCGTGCGTGTTACGCCAGTTGAAACCAGCGGCAACCTGGCCTACTCGATAGAGGCAAGCACGGGAATATACTTTCTGCGATTGTGCCCGGAGCATGGTCCTCGCTGGCGTTCGGAAAGCGAAATACAGGCTGAGGTAGAATTGCTCGACCACCTCGCGCAGCACATTTTTCCCGTCCTGCCGGCTCTCGCCGACAAAGACGGGAAGAGGGTGATTACCTGGGAGAACCATAACGGCTACCTGCGCGCATTTGCGGAGGGCGAGCCGAAACTGCAGCCAACACTCGGCGAGGTGGAAACATTCGGGAAGTCGCTTGGCACATTTCATACGCTGATAGAGAAGTACAAAACGCCGCACGCGCGAGAGCATGTCTGGGATCCAGAGCATACCAAGCGCTATTTTATGGAAGACAAAGAGATACTCCTGCGCAGCAATCTCACGAACGCAAAGGAGTTTATTCGTATCGTAGAGCAGCGTCTAGAGGCGCTGTATTTTCCAGAAAATCTCTCGGCGGGCACCATCCATGAAGATTTGGGCAAACGACATGTCCTCTGGCGCGACGACACGATAACCAGTGTCATTGATTTTGATCGCGCATACTATGGAAAGCTCGTGTTCGACCTCGGGCAGGCGGCGCGCGGTTGGTGCTTCACAGATGAATGGAAAACATGGAGCGATGAGCGCTTCCGTGCGCTTGTGCGTGGCTATGAAAAAGCTCGGCGACTTACCGAGCTGGAAAAGGAATTCGTACGGGACGCTATCGCATTTGCGATTCTCGAACGCGCCATCTCGTTTGCCTTGCGCTATGTGCTCGATACCCACGACCCGGCGGATGAAACGTTCGCATGGAGCTCGGTAACCGAGCACCTCGCGAGCATTGATGCGAGCGACCTGAACTTCACATAAAAAGAACGCCACCTTTCTCAAGGGCGGCGTTACAGCGTCCATTTGATTCCGGTAGGGA
>JAJYJQ010000004.1 GCA_021789225.1 bacterium
GACTTGGCCGTCATGCGCGTGCGCTTCCGGCATCTGCGCACCCATCGGTATGAACAGGAAAAGCACGAGCCCCGACCAAAGCACGATCGAGATTGCAAGGATCCCCATACTCGTCGGCGAACTCCATGGATACGCATGATGCGCAACCAGCCACGCCACGAGCGGCGAAACGAGCAGAAAATCCGCCCACATCCCGCCGTGCTGCATGAATGAGAAGCCACGCTCGACGCTATACACCCGCATCTGCGACTTCGTGAGAAATCCGTCAATCAAGGCGGCCGTGGCCTGCGCCCAGATAAGGAGCCACCCGCCCGCCAACACGACCATGGAAACCGCTGTCCTTGGATTCACTCCGACACCTCCTTCTTCTCTATTTTTGTGAAAAGCCCTCGCGACCGAGGGCGAACTATACCGCGTTCCATTATGCACTTTTCTTTTCAAAAGTCAAAGCGGCAGGGTGACTGCCGCTTTTTGTGATGGTTGGGCCAGATGTTACTTCTCGCTGGCCATTTTGAATTGTCGGAGCGCCCGCCGGTTTGCGTCGTCCAGAAGCTTGTCCCCCTCCGGCGAGGGATGCAGCATCGCTTGCGCTACTGCATGGAAGGCGCTTTCGCTCCGTATCGACATCGGGTTATACTCACCTGCTCCCAATGGTTGCGTGAGCTCGGCCTCGGCGCGCAATCCGAAGTGCTCCTGCATCCCACGATTCCATTCGAAATTGTGCGCAAGCGTCCAGAGGAGGACTCCCTCTACCGGCACGCCCTCTCTACTCGCCACATCAATATGTCTCATGGTTTCCAGTATCCACCACGGGCGTCGCAGATCCCGCTCATCAGAGAAACCAAATTCGGTAACCCAAAGCGGCTTGCCCGGATAACGCTGGTGCATGCGCTCGAGCGTCTTGCGGATGCCTTCGGGATACACGTCTCCCCAGTCGAGATATCTACCGTACGTATCCGGGCGTTTGCCGCGCCACAGATCATCCATCCAGCAGTAGTACTGCAGCCCGACGAAGTCGGTGTGCGTTCCGTCGCGTTCGAATTTGTCCGCGACAAAATGCTCGATGCCTCGGAAAAACGAGCTCCCGAACCCTTGGTGATACTGCCAGTTGTGGCCGATGCCGACGTGCACACTCCACCCTTTACGGTACGCCATTCCTTTCAGTAGCTCGTACGCAATGTCGTGCGCCGCGACAAGCTTTTGCAAAACGATCAATGCAATGTCGACCCTCCCTTTCCGATGCGGCGGGAAGATGCCTATGACATTGCCGTGTCCGATGACTGCCATCGGCTCGTTGATGGTCATAAAGTGGCGCACAAGCCCGTTGGCGATCAGCCGGTCCTGCTCCTTCGCGTCGAGCTGCATGTCTTGCAGCACCGCACGAACCTTGTCGTCGTCCGCAAGAAATCGCGTGACGTTGTCGACAAGGAAATGGAAGTAACCCCTCGCGCCTCTAAGCTCCCATGCATTCTGCACGATCTCGCCATTCTTGCCGCTGATACCTGTGCTGTCGAACGGCATGGTGTAATGATTGAGCGTCAGAAACGGCTCGATGCCGTGCAGACGCAGTAAGGCCATCTGCTGCACGTACCGTTTCATCACGCATTCATCGAACGTGCCTGGTCGCAGCACAAGATCAGGCTCCAGCGAGAACCGGAACATGTTCACGCCAAGCCTTTCCAGGAAAGCTACATAATCCGGAAAATGTTTCGACAATTGCGGCAAGGTTTCCTTCGCGAGCCTCCGTCTGGACACCCAATAGTTCCAGTCAGACGCGAGCTTGAAAGAACCCTTTTCATCTCTTGGCAGCGGATCCGATTGGAATGTTGACGTCCCTACTCCGACATACTGTATGCGTTTCATCGGCGAACTCCTTTTTGAAGGTGCAATTCATAAGTCGCACTGGTTGCAGCCCTGGTTCAGTCCGGTGAGACAGTACCATTTCTGGGGTGAGATATCGAGGAAGTGCCCTGCGTGAGCAAGGCTACGCGAAACCGTGTACTAAGGTGTTAGACACATCAGTACAAAGACCTCGGTATCTCTACCGAGGTCAGTTACTTTAAAATTCTCTTAGAGCCCGTTAAAAAACCCACCCTGCCTGCACCGCCGATTTTCGGGCTGCGGCGCACTCGTTTCGTCCTCTATGTGCCACAAGCACATATCGGACTCCAACTCGACGCCTCGCCTCGAAAATCGGCGGCTCGGCTGGGGTACCGCGGGTTGTTTAACGGGCTCTTAGATAGAGCCGCTAGGCGGCCTGTTGCCGATAGTGCTCCCGAAGGATATTTGCTTCCTTGATCTCCATCGACACGAGGCCTTTGACAAAGAAGCCAATACCCATGTCCCAGTATGCTCTGGAGAGCGGAGCGATCCACGTAAGGATGAACTCCGATTTCTGGTGATGCTGAATCAACCGCTCGAGGGCAGGCATGGCCCGACTGGACTCACCGCTCTCAATCGACGATTTGATTTCGCCCCACCAAAAAATCTTCGGCCTCAGCTGAGCAAGCCTCAATGAGGCCCACGTTTTCCTGAAACCAAAACCTCTTTGCTGCATCTCCTCATACTTGCTCGCTTTGTTCACGAGCTCTTGGAGCATATACCCCACGCTCCAAAGAACATGCTGCCGGATCTTTTCGATATCTTCGGCCATATTTCCCTCCGTTTTGGTTTTGAAGCAACGTGATTACTGGGCCACCCGGTTCGCCACAACAGAAAATGGCCGATGTGAGCCGCTTTCTGCTGTGGCGAACACCCTTCTCAAGGTGCTGTATTCTGGCTTAAAGCGTCTCAGATATTTGCCAAATTGTCAAGAGGAAGACGCGGAGCGGGTTTCGCGCGTGTTATCATCACAGCAACCATGGAAAACACCGACGCCGTCTTGCAGCCGCTCTCGTTTGCGCAGCAGCTCGCGACCTACCGACGCATGGCGCTTGAAATCACCTACCTTATCGCGCGCAACGTCTTCATTCTCGTCAACATCATCATCTTCTCGGTCGTCGGCTTGCTCATCTATTTCGGCGACATGCGCGAGGGTCTCTCGCTCGCCGTGATCATCTCCATCAACATGGTGCTCGGCATCATCCAAGATGTGAACGCGTGGATCGTGCTCGAGCGCTTGCAAGTCCTCACCGCCATGCGCGTCACGCGCGTGCGCGCCGACGGCACGCGCGAAATCGTCTCACCGGAGGCGCTCGCCAAAGGCGACCGCATCGCACTCTCGCTCGGCGATACGGTGCCCTGCGACAGCACGCTCGCGGAGTCGCGCATGCTCGAGGTGAGCGAGTCAGTCATCACCGGCGAGTCTGCGTCCTTCCCCCGTGCGGTCGGCGAGCCGCTCCTGGCTGGCAGCGTCATCACGGCCGGCCACGGCATCGCCACCGCAGACACCACCTTCCGCGAAAGCCGCATCGCCAAGATGACCGCGCGCATCAAGCGCTACACCGTGAACGAAAGCCCTATCCAGCGCACGATCACCACCGTCGTCACCTACACGGGCTATCTGCTCATCGCCGCCATCCTTTTCATCATCGCGCATGGTTCGCTCACGGGCGCACCGTGGGTGGACACGGTCAAGACCATCGGCGCGCTCTCGGCGGTGCTCGTGCCACAAGGGCTCGTGGTGGCAGCGACGCTCCTTTTCGCGTTCGGCGGCATCCACTTCTACCGCCGCCACGTGCTCCTGCGCGAAGCTAATGCCACTGAAAAGCTCGCGCGCATCAAAAACCTCTGCGTGGACAAGACCGGCACGCTCACCGAAAACGCACTCACGGTCGAGACACTCATCGTGCCGGAAGGGGTAGAGCGCGCGCATGCCGAAACTCTCACTCGAGCCTACGTCGCCTCAAGCGATACCTCGGAACTCATGCGCTCCCTCGACGCATTCCTCGGCAAGAACGCAAACGAGCTTGAGATTCTCGGGGAGCTCCCCTTCTCGTCTTGGCGCCAGTATGGGGGCGCGCTGCTAGGCGACGCTGGTGCACCGGTCGCCGTGCTCGCCGGCACGCCCGAGGTCTTTACGCCGCACATGAGCGAGATACATCGCGCGTGGCTCATGGAAATCATCACGAAAGAAGCCGGTGCAGGCAAGAGGGTCTTCTGCCTCGTGCGCGACGAAGCTGCGAGTGCACTGCCGCAGACGCTTGAGGACACCGATGCGCGCCTTACGCCGCTCGCGGTCTTCGTGCTCACCAACCAGCTGCGAGAAGGCACGCGCGCGACTATCGATTTCTTCCAGGAGCGCGGGGTGCGTATCCGTGTGCTCTCGGGCGACAACACCGAAACCATCCAGGCCGTCACGCGCGCAGCGGGGATCAACCAACCGGACAAACTCATCACCGGCGCAGAAATGAGCGGCTGGACCCAAGCCGACTATGACGAACGCGCGAAAGACTACACCATCTTCGCGCGTATCGTGCCCGAGCAGAAGGAGCACATCATCGACGCCCTAAAGAAAGACGGCTTCACCGCGATGGTCGGCGATGGCGCCAATGACGCGCTCGCCATCAAGAAAGCCGACGTGGGCGTGGCGATGTTCGATGGCACGCCGGCCACTCGGCAGATCGCCGCGGTCGTCCTCATGAGGAATAGCTTCGCCGAGCTCCCCGACGGCGTGCGTCTCGCCGACAGTATCATCGAAAATCTCTACCTCTTCGGCGCCGTGTTCATGAACCAGACCGCACTCGGCTTCTTCCTTTACGTCTTCCTCACTGCGCTCGCTCACCCCTTCCCCTTCTCGCCGCTCAATATCGCCTTCACCAGCTACTTCGCGATCGGCATCCCCAACATGCTCATCGGGTACTGGGCGATACGTCCGGCAGGTGAGGTCGGCAAGGCAGGGGCGGAGTCTTTCGTGCGCAAAGTGTTCCCGTATGCGCTCACCTCGGGCGCTGTGGCGGCACTGTTCCTCACCGGCATCTTGCTCATACCGACGAACGCTCTGGGTGCCGCGTCCGCAGCGACGCTCAGTGTGCTCGCGTTCGCGGTCTTGGGGTACCTGTTCTTCGTGATGGCGCCGCTGGCCTACAGCACGGCAAAGCGCCCGACGCGCGGCTGGGAGCTCCTAGGCGTGGGCGTCGGCGAGGTGGCGCTCGCTGCAGTCGTGCTCGCCATTCCATTCGCACGCACATTCTTTGACCTCACCCTCGTACCGCTCTACACCGTTATCTGGCTCGTGCCGGTCTTCTTCGGCTATGCCCTTATCCAATATCTGCTCGCGCGTGGCTTCGCGCGCTATACGCGCTAATATAGCCGCATATGAAACTTTCCCTCATCATCCCGACCCTCAACGAAGAGAAATACATCGAGCGCACGCTCAAAAACCTCAAACAGATTCACTCCGTCGAGCATGAGATCATCGTTGCAGACACCAACAGCAAGGACCGCACGCGCGAAATTGCCGAGCGGTATGCCGATACGGTGGTGGTATACGACGGCGCAAAGAAACCAAACGCCTCCATCATCCGCAATCTCGGGGCGAGCGTTGCAAAGGGCGACGTGTTCCTCTTTCAGGACGCCGATGTACTCCTGACGAACCCAGATCACTTCGTCGCACACGTGTGCGAAGTGCTCGATCAAAATCCGAAGCTCGTCGGCCTCACCGCCGCAACGCGTGTAGAGCCCGAGCTTGAGACCCGCGCCGACCGCGTGATGTATTGGATCGTCAACACGACGTTCATTTTTCTGAACAATATCTTCCATGTGGGTGGCGGCTCCGGCGAATGCATCGTCGCGCGCCGTGAAGCTTTTGAAAAAATCGGTGGCTTCGATGAAGCGCTCCCCATCGCCGAAGACAACGACCTCTTCCAGAAGCTCGCACGTATCGGGCGCACCCGCATCCTCATGGAGCTCCTCACCCTTCAGCCGGGCCGGCGCCCACACGCCGTGGGCTGGCCGCGCCTTCTTTGGCAGTGGCAGGTCAACTGGTTTTCTATGACCTTCCGCCACAAATCCGTCGGTAGCACCTGGGAAGAGGTGCGCTAGGATCACTTCTTGCGTGCTTCTTTCTGCTCGCGCGAAAAGCCGAGACGTCGTTTCGCTCGCGCGCTAAAGCTGTACACGATAGCGAAGAGGATGACGATGGCCGCGAGCGTCTGCACGCCTATGAGCGACCTCGAGATGAGGGTGAACGCACTACTGAAATAGTAACCAAGCGTGATGAAAAGCGCGTACTGAAGAAGCGTAATGAGGAGCGCACACGGAAAATAGCGCCTCGGAGGCAGATTCACGAACCCGGCCGAGACGAGCATCGGCGGTGCGAACCCGTACGCGAGCTTGCTCACCGTCATCGTCGCGAGCGTGTGGTCGAACCAGAGCCGCCGGAGCCGCTCTATCGAATCCGCTGCCCCGTCATGTTCGGCGAGCATGCGTTTGACGAAGGCGAGATTTTTGCCATAGCGCCCCAGACCATACAGGATCGCGTCCGGAAAGATATCGCTCGCTACATATAAAAGGTATGCCGGGACCGCCTGGAGGAAACCGGAGGCGACGAGCGTCCCCACGATAAAAGATGAAATCGGCCCCTCGATAAACCCGATCGGCACGAGAATCGCATAGCGATACGTGAGCATGAGGCCGGTCACGTGGTCCATAGCTTCACGCTATCCTCCCGTGCGCATGTTTCTCATGAATACGCTTGCACATCACGCGCGGTATGGCACCATGCCTCTAGGCCTGAACCTTACGGATGAAACACTAAAGCGGCTGCAAGCCAGAAGGAGGGAAAGATGCTGACACAAAGAGAGTTATGGTTGCAGGGTCTGCCCGAATCGACATCAGCAGCAGGAATCGGGGCGCTCAGAAGCAAGCACCCATGGATTAGCCGCTACGTGCCTGACACGCGGCCGATACTGTGGGCGTTTGAAGAGCGGGCGACTCCCGCCCTGCTCGACTACCGCTCCCGCGGGACCGGCGCAGATGCTCACCGGGGATTCGGCGAGACGATGTGGCTCGTCAACAAACACGGCAAGCTGGTGATCTTCGACGAGGAGGAGCGCATTCAGAAACCTCAGGAGGAATACCCGCGCCGGTTCCTCTGGTTTTTCCTGGTGTTCAGGATGCTTGTTCTCGGAACACGGAAGATTCGCGGCATCGTACAAACGGGAGAATACGTCGAGGCCGTCGTGCGCCGACTCGGCACGAAAGCGGATAGTGTCCGGTACGCGCTCTCGTACGACCCCGCCACCAAGGCAGCCATCGTGTACACGGTGCCGAAACGCGTGTTGCGACAATGGCTCAAAGAGGAAACCTCGCGTACAGAGGACACTTTCCTTTCGCATCTCGCCGAGCAGAGGATCTTGGAAATCGACTGAAGCCGATCGCCCCCGAAAGGCCCGCCTCCTGGCGGGCCTTTTCATGCCCAACACTTCATCATCGCAATCTCGGCGCGAAAGCGACAAAAGACGCGCGAGGAAACAAAAAGGCTCGTAACATTGCTGCTACGAGCCTCTGATAACAGCGGGTACGGCGCGGACTACTGTCCTTGTACTCGCCTGTCGTCCCTTGACTGAACACTGATCACCATCGGCTTGGTGGTAAGGTCAAACGGTTTGTCGGAATAGAGATATTGGCCGCTCCACTGGACATACCGTCCATCGGGCGTGAAGCAGTAGATGTACTCGTCCGACTTGCCGTAGGTGCCGTCTTCGCTGGCTGCGTCCACAACGAACTCGTTGCTGTATTGTCCTTCCATAATTTCCTGGCCGCGCGTCAGCCGCTTGTTGCTGCTCGTGCATTTGCCGTCAACCGTAAGATATTGGACCGGTTGTCCCATATCATTCAGGAAGACGACATACCCGATGATTCCTGGTTTACCGAACAGATGTCGGCGTTTTGCGATGTTATTGATTTCGTACGAGTTTGTCACGGCCCGTTCCGCTTCTGCTGCCGCTTTCTCGCGCATCTTGGCAAGTGCGTCAGATGGCTTTGCCGGGGGCGGCGAGTTTTCGCAAGCCGCCAAACCGAGAGCACATACCGCCAGGATACTCAACACGATCCATGCCTTCTTCATTTTTCATTTCCCCTTTCCGGCTTTGGTGATGACCACCGGCTTTGTAGTGAGCTCAATCGGCTTGTCCGAAAGAAAGTAATTGCCGCTCCACTGGATATACCGACCATCGGCCGTAAAGCAGTAGAGGTACGGCGCCGAGCTTCCGAACGTACCATCGTCGGACTGCCTCGCAATCGCGACCGATTTGTACTTCGGATTACCCTTACCGTCCTCGCCATAGGTGATGACTTTTTCTTCCTCGGGTTTTTCAATCCGCTTCTTACTGCTCGTACATTTGCCGTCGACCGTGAGATACATGACGACCTGACCCGATCGAGATAGCAGAACTGCATAGCTTATGACGCCAGGTTTGCCGTAGAGTTCTCGGCGGTTCTTGATGTTGGCGATTTCCGACGAAGCTGTCGCGCTACGCTGCGCTTCTGCTGCAGCCTGTTCGCGTAGCTTGTCGAGTTGCTGGCCTTGGGCATGGGATATGCCAAAGACCACAAGGAGCGCACTCGCCAGGACCGCTCCTAACGCCCTTTTCATTCGCAGACCTTGTAGTCATACGAAGGCGGGAGCGGAATCGCAGCCTGACCGTCAACCAGTCCGGTGAAGAACTGGTTGGGGTCTTTGAACAGACGACTGTCGATGCGCTGCGAACGGGAGTTGTACTGCCCGACCAGATTGTTGCACACCTGCTTTGCGCCGGTGAGCTCGGTCATGCGGGCAGCCGCACGTTCGTCCGTATGCGCTTCGGCGTACGCCAAGTTCTCCTTCGCCATCTTGATGTTGGCGATCTGGGCTTGGATGCCGTTGTTGGCATCACGGAACCAGCGATAGTTCTCCAGCGCCGCATCCGGATCCATGACCTGGTTGACGACCCCGACGGCCGTATCAACCGGCCGGGTAATGAGCCAGGAACCGAGACCGAGCAGCCACAGGACCAGCCCGATAACGAACATCGCTACAAGAAACGCGACTCCGTATCGGATGATGCTTCCCGACGCTTCGCGCGGGGACGGAAATCTACTTTCATTCATGCTCATTCCTCCGTAATTCAGTGTTTTTGTGAAGTTTGGCCTCTTTTTGCCAAACCAAGGTTTCAATGAACTCCATGTACATATTACAGCGTATTTACACTTTGTCAATCTTCAAAATTGACTATTTTCCAGAGTCTGGCACACTGTACGCAGATGCTGTTGTTTTCATGAACGAGCGGGCAAGGGGCCTGCTCGAGAAAAATTGAGGGAGGAGAAACTTTGAAGAAGAAACTGTATCTGTACCCCTGGTTGGCGGAATACCTGCCGGAAGACCGCGAGGTAACCCAGTATTCCATCCGCTCAGAATCAGAGCTGCGGAGCCTGCTGGACCACTATCCCACTGAAACGCAGGAGATCAGACTCCTGGATCAAGCCGGGCACATCATTACGCGCCAGAGAAAATGGAGTCGGTTGGAGAAAATCTTTCTCAGGCCGCCAACGGAGGAGAAACTGCTCGAGGGTATTGTCCCCGCTGGACGACCTGTCCGCCGGGTTGTCCACTGTCTTGAACACAAGGCAGACCACATCCGCTACGTGCTCGTGACCGACACGACAACGGCAAAGGTGTATGTCGTGCCCAAGGGCATCTTGCTCCGAGTTTGGCTTCAGGAACCTGAACCGGTCACAGTACCCGTCCGGATGAATACCCTGATTCCCTCCCCGGCAACCACTCAAGCAAAGTGATTGCCCCAAGCCCATCGGAAAGCTCTCCTGCATGAACACGCGTGTTCATGCAGGAGAGCTTTGTATTTTGTGCGGGCAGTGCAAAACGCGCGCGGCGGAGCCGCGCGCGTGCGCTACACTACACGCATGTCCTTCCGTCCGCATTCAGAGCGCGCCCAGGAAGCCGCGCCGTTCGCTGCTGGCATCCGTGCTCTTGCCCACCCGGCGTTTCGCCTGCCGCTTCTCGTGCTCGCGTCCAGTGCGCTCGGCGCTTCGTTCCAGCTGCCGCTCCTCTACCTCGTCGCGATAGCCGTCGGCATCGGCGTCATCCTCGTACACTCGTACCACGAAGTGCGCGATGACAATTTCTCGCTCGATTACATCGCCTTCCTCGCGCTTATCGTGAGCGCGGCGACCGGCGAATACCTCGCGGGCGCGGTCGTCGCGCTCATGTTTACCGGCGGCGAAGCGCTCGAAGCCTACGCGAGTGCACGCGCCTCGCAGTCGCTCGAAGCGCTCCTCGCGCGCATCCCGAAGCGTGCCCTCGTGAAGATGGAGCGCGGAGCGACCCGCGAGATACCGCTCGCGAGCGTCCCGGAGGGCGCCACCATCATCGTGCGTCACGGCGAGCTTGTCCCGCTCGACGGGCAGCTCCTCTCTGCGTCTGCGATCCTGAACACCACCAATCTCACCGGCGAAGCGCTTCCCGAAACGATCCAGAAGGGCGCGTTCGTCAAAAGCGGCAGCGTAAACGAAGGCGAAGCGATCGAGCTCTCGGTCTCGGGCACGCTCAAGACCTCCACCTACCACCGCATCGTCTCGCTCGTCGCCGACGCCAAGCGCGACCAGGCGCCCTTGGTACGCATCGCGGATCGCGCAAACATCCCCTTCACCATCATCACGCTCGTGCTCGCCACGGGGACGCTCCTCTTCACGCACGATATGTCGCGCGCGCTTGCGGTGCTCGTCATTGCGACGCCCTGCCCGCTCATCATCGCCGCACCGATCGCCTTCATCGGCGGCCTTTCGCGCGCGGCACGCGCGAATATCATCGTGAAGCATCCGGCCGCGCTCGAGGCGCTCGCGCGGAGCTCGAAGCTTTTTTTCGATAAGACCGGCACGCTCACGCTCGGCACGCCACGGCTCGCACGTATCACGCTCTCCGCGCCCGACGCGACAGAAGCAGACGCACTCGCCTATGCCGCCGCGGTCGAATTCCACTCCATCCATCCGCTCGCGCGCGCTGTCGCCGCAGCTGCTGAAGAACGTCAGGTGCCCGTGCGCGTCGCCGTCAATGTGATCGAACACATCGGCAAAGGCATCCACGGCACGGTCGACGGGGTCTCCGTATCGCTCGCGCAAGCTGTACAACCGCACACAGCTGATGACGGCATTGCGCTCGCGCTCACGGTGGCGGGCACGCACTACGCCACGCTCTTTTTCGCGGACGAGCTCAAGACCGATGCGCGCGCCCTCCTCGGGATGCTCTCGACGCAAGGGTTCGAGACCGCTGTCTTTACCGGCGATACTCGTGCGCGAGCCGAACATGTCTTCGGCAAGCTCCCGCTCACGATCTATGCCGACTGCACGCCAGAAGAAAAATATGCTCTGGTCGAGCGGGCGCGCCGCGACGGGACGAAAGTCGCGGTCGTGGGCGACGGCTTGAACGATGCGCCCGCGCTCGCGCGCGCTGATGTGGGTATCGTCTTCTCCGGCACGGAAAACAGCGCCGCGATCGAGGCGGCGAGCATCGTCGTACTCGGTAGCAACCTGCGGCATATCAGCACGCTCCTGCGCATCGCGCGCCGCTCGCTCGCACTCGCGAAGCAGAGCATCGTCGTGGGAATCGGTCTCTCGGTCTTCGGGATGGTGCTCGCCGCTGCAGGCTTCATCACGCCGATCGCGGGGGCAGTCATCCAGGAAGTCATCGATGTTGTCGTGATACTGAATGCGCTGCGAAGCGCGGGCAGCGCGCGCGACGCGTAGCGTCGCGCGCCTCATGTGTGGAAAAGCGCGGCCGCTTCGCGGCCGCGCTGCTATTGTGTAGACATCATGAACTCATCTCTCCTCGAGTTTCGCGACCACGAAGATCGCCCGTGGGGCTCGTTTGACCGATTCACGCGCGACGAGCTCT
This sequence comes from bacterium, assembly GCA_021789225.1. Taxonomy (GTDB): domain Bacteria; phylum Patescibacteriota; class Minisyncoccia; order Phycocordibacterales; family Phycocordibacteraceae; genus C7867-001. The sequence continues at coordinate 11,828 of JAJYJQ010000004.1, forward strand.
CGACAGTGAAAATCATCCGCGTTGCGCCGAGCAAGCGCCTCTCCCTCCAACGACACTCGCATCGCAACGAGTTCTGGCACATCATCTCCGGGAGCGGCACTGCCACCATAGACGAACACGAGACCGCCGTCGCCCCTGGGGACGAGTTTGAGGTGCCCGCACGCACGCTCCACCGCCTCGCAGCCGGGCCGGAAGGCCTCTCCTTGCTCGAAATCGCCTTCGGCCATTTCGATGAAAACGATATCGAGCGCTTTGAAGACGACTTCGGCCGCACCACCCCATGATTCTCGTACTCCTCGCCAACGTCGTCGCGCTCTTCTTCTCTGCATTCGTCGCGGGCGTCCTTGTCGGCGTCCTCCTGATCCCGAGCGTACGCCGCACGGTTGCAGATGTGCTCTCACACGTGGCGGAGCGCCTACGGAGACGACCGGCACTCCTCCTCGCGCGCCCGACCGGCAAACCGATTCTCACGCCGCGCGCAAATCTCTGGGAAGACCAGGCGGTGCTGAATCCTGCCGCGCTCGACCTGGGTGGGCGCGTGCACCTCATCTATCGTGCCATCGGACGCGACGGCGTCTCGCGCTTCGGCTACGCGAGCAGCGCTGACGGATTCACGTTCGACCAGATCCTTCCCTATCCTGTGTTCGCGGTGCGCAATCCAGGCGGCCCGGGCGCCATACGACGCTACTCGCCCGTGCTCTACCCCTCCGGCGGCTCCTGGGGCGGCGCCGAAGACCCGCGCATGGTCGCCATAAACGGCCGCGTGTACGTGACCTTCAACCTGTTCGATAACTGGCAAATGCGTGTCGGTTACATTTCACTAAGCGAAGAAGATTTCCTCGCGCACCGCTTCGAGCGTTGGGAGGGACCGTTTTATATCTCAGGCGGCAATCAGAACAAAAGCAACTCGCCTCTCTCGAGCAAGAATCGCGATAAGAACTGGACGCTCTTCCCTGAGAAAATCAATGGTGAGTTCGCGGTCCTCCATACAGTCATCGACGAAGACCCCAACCGTGTCCGCATCGAATACACCGACGCTTTGGAAACACTGCCCGAGAGAGAGTTCGATACCATCGATCCGCAGAAAGTCCCTGATCAGCCGATCGCCTGGCACATCCACGTGCGGAGCGCCGGCCCGCCGCCGCTCAAGACACCCTATGGCTGGCTCGTGTTCTATCACGCTTCCTCACAAGATGAACCGCACATCGGCTACAAGCTCGGCGCAATGTTGCTCGATCTCGAGGATCCCACGAAAATCCTCCACCGTGCACCGCACCCGATTCTCGAACCGGATATGCCGTATGAAAATACCCATAAAGCTGTCGTCTATGCGTGCGGCGCATTGGTACGGGATGACCTCTTGTTTGTCTATTATGGCGGTGGCGACCATATCGTTAGTGTCGCTACCGCACCCCTTGAAGAGTTTCTCCAAGCGCTCATGCGCGACGAAGCCCCCTCGCTCGCGACCGAGCCGCTTACCCGAGCCGCATAGCCTCGTATGTTTACCGTCCGCCGCGAACCCGCCAACCCTATACTCTCCCCGCGCCGCGAGCACCCCTGGGAGGCAGTCGCCACATTCAATCCTTCCGCCGTCCGTACGGAAGACGGCACGCGCATCTTTTATCGTGCCATGGGCAATCCGAACGCGCTCACGACGCCACACGCGAGCCTCTCGACCATCGGCACCGCGTTTGCCGAAGACAGCGTGCATTTCCATTCGCGCCGCCAGGTCATCATACCGACCGAGCCATGGGAGCAGTACGGCTGCGAAGATCCGCGCGCGACCTTTTTCGAGGGCAAGTGGTACGTCTTCTACACCGCGCTCGGCGGCTATCCTTTCGGGCCGGACAATATAAAGGTGGCGGTCGCGGTCGGCGAGAACCCGGAGCATCTCGACGAGCACCATCTCGTCACCCCTTTCAATGCCAAAGCCGCGACGCTCTTCCCCGAGCGCATCGATGGCGACGTCGTCTTGATGCTCACCGCCCACACCGACTGGACGGCCGAATATCCGCGCCCTACTATCGGCATCGCACGAGCGAAGCGCATCGAGGAGTTCTGGGACAGTGCCTTTTGGGAACGCTGGCATGCCGAGCTTCCGCAGCACGCGCTCGCCGAGCTCAGGCGCGCTGACGACGACCACATGGAGGTCGGTGCGACCCCGCTCAAGACCGAGCAGGGCTGGCTCCTCATCTATTCCTACATCCAGCACTACTACGACGAACACCACCGCACGTTTGGCATCGAAGCAGCGCTCCTCGACCTGCAAAACCCGCAACGGCTCATCTCGCGCACGTACCCCTTCCTCGTCCCCGAAGAGGTGTATGAGCAGTACGGGCTTGTCCCCCACATCGTTTTTCCTTCCGGCGCGACCGTCCACGACGACACGCTCGAGGTGTGGTACGGCGCTGCCGACACGGTTTGTGCTAAAAGTTCCATCCGCCTCCCCGATCTTCTGCGCGCGCTCGACCCAGCGCGCCCCGCACGCACCCTCACGCGCGCCGAAGAGAATCCGATCCTCGAGCCGCGCGGAAACGGCTTTGAGGAAGCGGCCGTTTTCAATCCTGCCGCGCTCGACCTCGACGGTTCCGTACACATTTTTTATCGCGCCATGGGCAGCGATAACACCTCGGTCATCGGCTACGCACGCTCCGAGGACGGCATTCATGTCACCGAGCGCCTCACCGAGCCTGTGTATGTACCGCGCGCTGAGTTTGAGCAGAAGAAAGGCGACTCGCACGGCAACTCCGGCTGCGAAGACCCGCGCCTCGCGGTAATCGGCGATCGCCTCTACATGACCTACACCGCCTACGACGGCGTGCGTCCGCCGCGCGGTGCAGTCACCTCGATCTCGCTCGACGACTTCCGCGCGCGCAGCTTCGACCGCTGGGACCTGCCGGTGCTCATTACGCCAGACAACGTGGATGACAAGGACGTCGGCTTGCTTCCCGAGCGTATCGGCGAAAATTTCCTGCTCTACCACCGCATCGCAAACCGCATCTGCGCAGACCTCCTTCCCGACCTCGCACAAGGCAAACGCGTCTCGCGCTGCATCGAGATCATGGGGCCGCGCGAGGGCATGTGGGATTCTGCGAAGGTCGGCATCGCCGCACCACCACTCAAGGTCGAAGATGGTTGGCTTTTGATTTACCATGGTGTCTCACATCGCGGACGTTATCGCCTGGGCGCGGCACTCCTCGACACAGACGGCATAACGCTCCTCGCGCGCACCGCCGACCCCATCTTCGAGCCAGTCGAACCCTACGAACAAAGCGGCACGATTAACAATGTCGTTTTTGCCTGCGGCGCCGTCGCACGCGGCGATACGCTCTTTGTGTACTATGGCGGCGGCGACCGTGTCGTCGGCGTCGCGACTGGGAGCGTGAGCCACATCCTGCGCGCGCTGCGCGCAGATGAGCGTCGCCCATATGCCATCCCAACATACTCTCCCCATGTCACTACCTGACTGCATAGTCTTCGACCTCGACAGCACGCTTGCCAAAAGCAAGCAGCCGATCGAGCCTGCGATGGCGGCAGCGCTCACCCGACTCCTCGCACGCATCAAGATCGCCGTCATTTCGGGCGGGAAGCTTGAGCAGCTTACGAAGCAAGTCGCTGACCGGCTGCCTCCGCACGCCGCGCGCGGAAATCTTTTCCTGCTCCCCACCTCCGGTGCCGCGCTCTACGCATATCGCACCGGCACCTGGACGCGCATATACCAAGAGGCGCTCTCACCCGACGAAGCAGCGAGCATACGTGCCGCGCTTCTTTCCGCAAACGAAGAGACCCACACGGTCGATTTCGGCACACCCGCACACGGCGAGCGCATCGAGTTCCGCGGCTCGCAGGTTTCATTCTCTGCGCTCGGGCAAGAGGCACCGCTTGCAGAAAAGCTTGCATGGGACCCGACGCGCGCGAAGCGCGAAGCGCTTCGCGCGGCACTCGAAGCGCGCCTGCCCGGATTCGAGGTGCGCATCGGCGGCACCACGACCATCGACATCACCAAGAAAGGTATCGACAAGGCGTATGGCGTCCGCCGGCTCTCCGAGCACCTGCACGTGCCCATCGACCGCATGGAATATGTGGGCGACCAGCTTTACGAGGGAGGCAACGATGCGGTCGTCACGGCGACCGGCATCCCTACGCACGCTGTCACCGACCCCACGGACACGCTTCAGTACCTCACGCCTCTCCTCGCGCGCGCACCAGTAGCGCCGTCGCAGGGCCAGACCGGCCTCACGACAGCCGAGGCGCGACTCATCCGCGAGAAGGTCGGCGCGAACGTGCTCGAAGAAGCGCGTCCGGGCGTGTTCGGGAAATTCGTCTCGTGGACACTCACGCCGATTTCGCTGATGCTCGTGGCCGCGGCAGCGCTTTCGTTTGCTGCCGGCAAGATTCCCGATGGCTGGTTGACTCTTTTCCTCTTCGCAGCGAATTTCGGCATCCGCCTCTGGCACGAAGGCAAAGCCGATCACGCCATCGCGAAGCTCCAGGAGAACCTCGCCGTCTCCTGCCGCGTGGAGCGCGATGGAGATTGGCAGAAGCTCCCTGCGACCGAACTCGTCCCGGGCGACCTCGTCATGCTGTCGGTCGGTGCCATCGTGCCGGCGGACGCGACCGTACTCACCCAGACCAATCTCTCACTCAATGAGTCGATGCTTACCGGGGAGTCGCTTCCGCGCGAGCGCAGTGTCGGCGAGACGCTCTACTCCGGCTCATTCGTCGCGACCGGCAACGCGCTCGCCCTCATAACTGCCACCGGTACGCGCACCTACTTCGGCAAGACGCTCGCTTCCGTCGAGCACGCCAAGAAACGCAGCGCGCTCGAAACGGACATCCTCTCGATCTCGCGCTTCCTTTCCATCTTCTCGCTGGTCGCCATCGCTATCCTCTCTGTCGTTCTGTTGCAGAATGCGAGCACCAAACTCATCGAGATCGCGACCCTCGACCTTTCGCTCCTCATCGCCGGCATCCCGGTCACGCTCCCGACAGTCATGAGCCTCATCATCAGCGTCGGCGTCCTCGAACTCGCCAAGCAGCGAGCCGCTGTGCGTCGCCTCTCCTCGCTCGAAGACCTCGCCAATGTCGACCTCCTCCTTACCGATAAGACCGGTACGCTCACGGAAAACCGCATCACGGTCGATCGCGTGCTCGTGCTCGAGGGACAAGACGAACGAGACGTCCTCGAGCTCGCCGTTTCTGCCACCGACCCCGCCGAAGGAAACGCGCTTGAGGACGCCGTCATCACGAGCGCACGTGCCGCGCTCGCCGCTCGCTTGCCACAGTCCTCCTTCACGCCAGGCGATTCGGAGCGCAAGCGGAGCACAGCCATCGTGACGCGCGCGGGCGTGCCATGGGTCGTCACGCTCGGGGCCCCGAGCACCGTGCGCGCGCTGTGCGATTTCCGCTCCGTCGACCTGGCGAAACGCTTTGACGAAGCGGTAGCGGAAGCAGCGGCGCGCGGCGACCGCGCGCTCGCGGTCGCCGCGCGCGAGGGCGCGCACGAAGCAGGCCTCAGGCCGATCGGTCTTCTTTTCCTCGCAGACACGCTCCGTGCCGACGCGAAGGAAACTATCGCCGCCATGCGCGACCAAGGCATCACCGTCAAGATGCTCACCGGGGACGATGCCGCGATCGCTCGCCAAGTCTCGCATACGCTCGGGCTCGAAGGCGACATCGCATCACGCACCGTCTTCGACTCATCACAAGCCCTCGACGCAGCATTCGAACAGGCTGCCGGATTCGCCAACGTACTCCCGGAAGACAAATACCTTGCCGTCGAACAAGCGAAAAAATCGCATGTCGTCGCCGTGACAGGCGATGGCGTGAACGACGTCCCGCCCGTCAAAGCGGCCGATGTCGGCATCGCCGTGAAGAACGCGGTGGACGCGCTGCGCTCGACCGCCGATATCGTCCTCCTCACGAACGGCATCGCGGTCGTGCAAGACGCCATCATCGAGGCGCGGAAAGTCTTCTCGCGCGTCTATCACTACTCGGTCTACCGTATTTCCGAGAGCTCGCGCCTCATCCTCACGATCGGCATCATCGGCGTCGTGGCGGGTGACTATCCGCTCACGCCCATACAGATCATCCTCCTCGCGCTCTTGAACGACATCCCCATCGTCTCACTCGCCTTTGATCGCGTCCACGCGCCACGTGTACCCGCCACCATCGACGTGAAGCGCCGCTTCCTCCTGGGCACGGTCTACGGCTTCACCGGCGTCTTAAACAGCGTGCTCATGCTCTGGCTCGCGCTCTCCGTCCTTCACCTGCCGTGGCCACAGATCCAGACGCTCTTCTTCTTGAAGCTCGTCGTCTCCGGCCACCTGCTCATCTATATCGCACACACCGACCACCGCTGGTTCCGCTTCCTCCCGAGCTGGCAGGTCATCACCGCTGTCACCGCGACACAGCTCCTGGCGACCGCCTGGGCGCTCTCCGGCCTCTTTACTGCCGCCATCCCGTTCTGGGTCGCGGCGTTCGTGTGGGTATGGGCCTTCTTCTGGATGCAGACTGCCGAGCTCGGCAAGATGCTCGTTGCCCGCGCCGCCAAGCCGAAACAAGCCTCCATGGAGCTCGCAGTTGCCGCGCTCGCGCGCGAGGCGTAGTTATACACACCCGCAACATTGCATCCTTGTGCTGTTTATGTCATACTCACGATAACTCGCAGTGTCTCTTGAGCTTTGCGGCCCTCGTGCCCCAGAAGCGTTCGGTACCCGGCGAGGGTTATCAAGTTCACAGCCATTTTCAAGCAATGCTTTCACAATGGTGCGCTTCTGAATTTCGAGCGAGAAACGAGTCGGAACGCGAAGTGTATCCGAGATACATTGAGCGTGAGACGAGGTTTCGCAGCCGAAATTCAGAAGCGCACGTGGAATGATTGATTGAGAAGGGCGTTACTACGCATCCATGCAAGAAAACAAGAAGAAGCTCTTTGTCGGCGGTATCCCGTGGGCCTCGACAGAAGAGGACGTCCGCAAGGCGTTCGAGGAGGCTGGCACCGTCGTTTCGGTGAGCCTTCCGATCGACCGCATGTACAACCGCCCGCGCGGTTTCGGTTTCGTCGAAATGGCGACCGAGGCAGAAGCGCAGGCAGCAGTCGAGCGCTGGGACGGAAAGGATTTCGGCGGTCGCACCCTTAAGGTGGACTTCGCTCGCCCGGAGAGCGAGCGCCCGCCTCGCGAGAATCGCGGTGGTGGTCGCGGCGGCTTCGGCGGCGATCGTGGCGGCTACGGCAGCTACTAATCTCCCCAAAAGAAAAAGACCCTCACCCGAGGGTCTTTTTCTTTTGGGGATGGTTACGCAAGGTGCGGATGGTGAAGCGGCTGCTCCCTATCGTGTTCCGGCGTCTGCGCCTGTGCACCACCGAGGCGCTGCTCAAGACGCACGAGGAGCGAGCCGATTGACGCAAGCGCCAGGATGAGGATGACGAACCACGCATAGGATGTCGCGAAGTACGCGAGCACGATGACGAGCGCCGCCCAGAGAGTCGCTGTGCGTCGGCTCTGAGCCATCATGCCGAGCGTTGAGCGGAGCGAATACGGCTCGGCGTTCTGAGTCCATGCCCGCGCACGAGCAGACACGCTGTCGCGCATGCACAGCCGCGCTAGCTGATGTGTCGCGAAGGCCATGAGCACGAAGTCACCGAGCGGCACCCACGTCGCGAGCGCGTGTGCATCAGCGAGAAGCGTGATGCCCGCGAGCAAGGCGGACACGTACAGAAGGCCGAAGAAAAATCCCCAAAAATGAAAACGCATATAGCGGTAGTGTACGGCGCCGCCGGGAAATGGCAAGATACGCGCATGAATCTTCCCGAAGGAGTGTCCGCACAAGATGCAGCCTGGCTTTTGCGCGACAAATACGAGGGCGTGGAGAGCGAGGTGTATGAACAAGACCTGCAGCGGCTCGCCGCAGGCGAGCCGCTGCCCTACGTCATCGGCTGGGTTCCCTTCCTCGGCCTCGCCATCTCGCTCGCTTCGCACCCCCTCATCCCGCGTGCCGAAACCGAGTGGTGGGTGGAGCGACTAATCGAGGAGCTTCGCGCGCGCTATGGCGACAAGCCCTTCACCTTTCTCGACCTATGCGCCGGCTCAGGCGCCATCGGCTGTGCCATCCTCGCCGCACTCCCGAACGCCCGCGTCTCCTTCGGCGAACTCGACCCTGCGCACGCCCCCACCATCCGCGCCAATGTGGGACGTGCAACGTCCCACATTAAGCGGGCAGACATTCGCATTGGCGATCTGTTTGAGCCTTTTGCCGGCGAGCGATTCGACTGCATCGCGGCGAACCCTCCCTACATTCCTGAAGCTCGCATGCTCCCGCGCGAAGTCGCTGCATATGAGCCGCGCGAAGCGCTGTACGCCGGCGCCGATGGCCTCGCCGTCATGCGCCGCATCGCCGAAGGACTACCCTCACATCTCGCGCGGGCCGGCTGCGCATGGATAGAGGTAGACGCGATCCACGCATCCGCAGCGCAGGAGCTTTTCGCGCGGGCCGGTTTCGCAGCCGACATACGCACCGACCAGTATGGACGGCCGCGCCTCATCGTGGCAAACTAGCGACATGCAAGGAACGCCGATCGGAATCACCCCCTCGCTCGCCCCCATCGCCGGCTCCCTCTCGGGCATCCACCTCGGCAGCATCGTGAGCTGGTTTTTCTTCGGCCTCGTGTTTCTCATCTGGGCACTTTCTACCCTTGCGGCCATCTATCACTGGCTGCGGTATAGCTATCGCTCATTCATGACCCTTCCCATGCTCATTTTGCACGCCTTCGTATCGTACTCGCTGCTGATGTACACGTGGAGCAGCATGGCAGGATAACCCTATGGAAGAATTTTCACTTGAGTCAGGAGAACGTGTGGTGCGAATCGTGCGCCGGCACTGGATTGCGCTTCTTAGCTCTCTCATCCCGGTCGCCATACTCGCGATCGCGCCGCTCCTCGTCATGCCACTCCTCCAGGCCGCATCTTCCCTGAGCCCGGCGCTCGCGCCGCTCGCTACGAACAGCGCGATGCTCTCGTTCTTTTCGTGGTCGCACTTCACGCTCGGCCTGTGGTGGCTTTTTCTCTGGATCGGCGCGTTCAACGCGATCACGCGCTACTTCCTCAACGTCTGGATTCTCACGACCAAGCGCATTGTCGAGATACGCCAGCCGCGCTATTTCAACCGCAAAGTATCCAGCTTCTTCCTGAACCGCATCCAGGATGTTACTTCGAACGTGAGCGGCATATTCGGCACCGTATTCGGTTTCGGTTCCATCCACGTCGAGACCGCCGGCGAAACCGAGGCGTTCGAGATGCATAACATTTACGACCCGACCGGATTCCGCGACATCATCCTGCACGAGATGACCGTGACGACTGCGCCGCGCGAAGCCCAGTAGGCGCAGAAAAGCGCGGCGGCCTTCGGCCGCCGCGCTTTTTCTGTTATAGTTGCCTTATGAACGATTCAGAAAAGCTTTCGACCGAGCCCTATAAGGGCACGCGCGATTTCTACCCTGCCGACTGGGCAAAGCTCCAGGCGATGTTCGACCGCATCCGGCAGACGCTCGCCTCCTGGGGCTACGAAGAATACAACGCCTCGCCGCTCGAACGCGCCGAGCTCTACGAAAGCAAGACCTCGGAAGAGATTGTCAACGAACAGACCTACACCTTTACCGACCGTGGCGACCGCCGCGTCACCCTGCGCCCTGAGATGACGCCGACCCTAGCACGCATGGTCGCTGCCAAGCGACGCGAGCTCCCCTTCCCGGTGCGCTGGTTTTCCATCGGCAACCGCTTCCGCTACGAGCGGCCGCAGCGTGGGCGCCTGCGCGAGTTTTATCAGACCGATGTCGACCTCCTCGGCGCCGCAGGCCCAGAAGCAGATATCGAGATCATCACGCTCGTCGCGACGATACTGAGCGCATTCGACGCAAAAGAAAGCGACTTCACCATCCGCGTCAATTCGCGCACACTCCTCAACGCCGCCTGCGCTGCCGCCGGACTTTCCGGCGAGCAAGTACGCGCCTACACACACCTCCTCGACCGCAAAGCAAAGATGCCCGCTGAGGAATTTGCCGCGGCAGTGCGCGAAATCACCGAGCGCGACCCGCTCGCGCTCATCGAGCAAGGCGGCGATCCGGGAGTCGAGCACGAGAAGCGCGCTCTCTTCGACACCATCGAGGCGCTCAACACGCGCGGCGTGACAAACGCCCGCTTCGACCCCACCATCACGCGCGGATTCGATTACTACACTGGCATCGTCTTCGAAGTGTACGACACGAACCCGGCAAATACGCGCGCGCTTTTTGGCGGTGGTCGCTACGACCAGCTCGTCGCACTCTTTGGCGGCGACCCCATCCCTGCGGTGGGCTTTGGCATGGGCGATGTCACACTTGCTGACTTCCTCGAGACACATCAGCTCACCCTCCCCACCAATACAAAACCGCAGCTCTACATCGGCACGCCTGCTGCAAGCGACATTCCCGGCGCACAAGCGTTTGCCCAGTGGCTCCGCGCCCAGGGCGCGCGCGTGTTTGTAAACCTCACCGAGAAATCGCTTGGCGACCAGGTGAAAGATGCCGTGCGCCGTGGCATCCCGCTTTTCATCGCCTATGGCCAAAACGAAGTGCGCCAGGACCTCGTGCGCCTGAAAGTGCTCGCCACCGGCGAGGAAATCGGCATGGCCGCGAGCGATGTGCCGCCATACATTCGCGCAGAGAGGTAGTATGCGGGCCATCACCTTCGATATCGAGACGAAAAACACGTCCGCGGTGCGCGGCCGTGTGGACCCCGCCGAGATGGAGCTCACCGTCGTCGCCATCCACGACTCCGAGACCGACGAGTATTCTTCCTATTTTAAAGAAGAGCTCCCGAGGCTCTGGCCCATCATCGAGCGGGCTGATGTGCTCATCGGCTTCAACTCCGACACCTTCGACATCCCCATCCTGAACCGCTACTACCCTGGCGACCTCTCGAAGATCCGCTCGCTCGATCTCCTGGTCGAAGTGCAGAAAGCGCTCGGGCGACGCATCCGCCTCCAGCTCCTCGCCGAAGCGACACTCGGCCGCGGCAAGGCCGGCAGTGGCCTCAAGGCCGTCGACTGGTGGGCTGAGGGCAAGTACGAAGAGGTGCGCAAGTACTGCATCGAAGACGTGCGCATCACGCGCGACCTCTACGACTACGCGCTCAAAAACGGCAAGCTCAAATACAAAGACCTCAAAGACATCCGCGACATCAAGCTCGACACGAGTAACTGGAATGTAAAAATCGGCGAGGCGCCGGCCATGACGCACACGCTGGGGCTGTAACTCCGAGAGCCGTCGCCGGCATGTCGAGAAAAAGTGAGTAAGACTCGGCCTAGCGGCCCGGAGCGCTCACTTTTTTCGACATGCCGGTGCGGCGACTAAACAGACCGGACGCGGTCCACGTGCTATCATCCTCCTATGAAGACGAGCACGGTCATCCCCATCGCGATCCTGATCGGCGGCGCCATCGTCGCGGCTGCCGTCTACTTTACAACCTCAGCGCGCCTCTCACCCGGAAAATACGGCAAAGATAATCCCGCCGCCATGCGCCCAGTCAGCTCGGAAGACCACATCCTCGGCAACCCTGGCGCGCCAGTGAAGGTGGTCGAGTATTCCGACTTCGATTGCGAGTATTGCAGCGAGTTCCAGCAGACGATGCATCGCGCGCTCGACTCGTACGGCCCCGCTGGAAACGTGGCGTGGATCTTCCGCGAGTTCCCGCTCACCGAGCTGCACCCCGACGCGTTTAAGACAGCCGTCGCTGCCGAGTGCGTCGCGAAGACCGCCGGCGAGGATGCGTTCTGGAAATTCACCGACCTGCTCTACGCGCACCAGCCGGTCGCGCCCTCCTCATTCGGCGAATACGCGCGCCAGGCAGGCGCCGACCCGAGCGCTGTCGCCTCCTGCATCGTCGACGGCTCCATGGACGCACGCGTCACTGCCGACCGAGAGAACGCGCTCGAGATGAACGCACCCGGCACGCCCTACGCCATCATCGTCGCCGACGGCGCCGCGCCAGTCGTCATAAGCAGCTCCTACCCCTACAACTACATCAAACAGCAAATCGACACCGCCCTCTCCATCGCCGGCAAGCGCCCTTGACAAATTATGTGCATCATGTAAATATAAGAACAGCTAAAAAGTTCTTTGACTACCTACTTGTTGGTGGCCAAGGATTTCCCTTGTAATCAAGCCTGAAAGGGCGAAAAGGAGGATTCCATGAAGAAACTGTACGTCGAGGTAATCGGATCCCGATACGCTTTCGGCCTGACTGAGATGCAGAAAAGCATTTCTCAACACATGGAGGAGAAAGGATATCGATTGGTTGCTACTCTTGAGGAAACGGACCTTGGCCTGTTCGTGCTACCCATGCGGTCCCAATCGCATTCTTTTGAATGGCTTCGGCACATTGAAGGCGAGAAGTGCTTGATCGGAATCTACGGCAGCCCCCTCGAGATTGAAGACACGTTTGGATACGATTCATACAAAAAAGGTAGGCGGGCAGCAGCCTGTTTTGGCGGTCCCCAGGTGTTGGTAGAGGACATTATAATCTACACGGGCGACTGGTTTGAGAGAGCTGTCGCAAAATGTGCTCACCAAATCTTCAAGAACTTGAATCCACACGTGTAGGCAGTCCGGTTTAACCCAATCCCCCGCGTCTGGATGGCGTGGGGTTGTTTGTTTTTGCGCGTCGGCATCTTCGGCTTCGCCGAGCGCTGCGCCTTGCTCCGCCTCCCCCACCGGCACAAGCACCTTCGGAAATATGTCTGATCATCTCGGCGACATGAAATCCGCGTGAAAAGGTTTTTGTACGAAAATGGCGTTTATGCTACAGTGTATTTATCCACAGTCACGGAGAATGTGTTCTTTGTCATCGTTATAATAGAGGGAGGTTGCGAATTCTTGTGGGGCTGAAAAGCAGAAATTCGGCTCTACTGCAGGTCGCTAGTAGACTGGCTTGCCAGCATCCAATGCGACACGATGGGAGGTGGTGCCGTCTCCCCAGCTCCACAAGAGCACGCAACCTTTCCCACTCGCGAGATACCGTTCGCGCTTCTCAAAGACAGTGACGATTTCCACCTCCTTCTCGGAAACGATTTCAACGATGCAAATATACTCCTGCTCCTTGAGTGGACCGACCAAACAAAATCCGCCGCGCTTGCTTCCCGGCTTGTTGCGATACACCTGCGCCGGTCTTTTTACGAGGGCATGAAGCGTATCCAAAATGAGCTGGTACTCCGCAGCAGTTCTCTGCTCGTATACGTGCTTGAGTGCACGCGTGGTGATATACGCCGACCCAGCTCCAGATAGACCCAACACTTTCGAGACAGCGCGCGTGAGCGTACATACCTTGTCCCGACCGGTACCGACAATTTCTCCTTTGTAGGTCCCCTGAATATACGCTTCGTGCATTTCGTGAAGCACTCTTCGTTGCGGCATGATTCTCATTATACCGCTATGCTCATGGCGGGTTTCACCTTAAAAGTCGCGTGCGGCGCTTCGCGCCGCACGCGACTTCCTACCCCGCCTAATGCTTGACAAATATCAGACCTCATGTATCATATTGGGCAGGATAGAAGTTCTTTGAGACTACCTACCTGCGAACTGTGGTCATAGCCAAAAGCGGCTTATTTCTAGGCCTTTCTTGGCTATGACCACGGGGAGTCGTGGCTTCATCTAGGAAATCAAAAGCCCGTTACGGGTGAAGGAGGTGTCTCATGGACGGGTCTTCGCTTGCTATTGTGTCAGGAGTGCTCGGTGGCATCTTCGGGTCTGCGTGCCTGAGACTACTCCGGGCGATTGGCCGTCGCCCCAACAAGCAAACACCCAAGAGCACGAAGTAGCGGTTTTTTCCTTCGAGGAAGGAAAAACGAGGTCTCGCATCGCTGCGAGACCTTTTCATTTATGCAGGAGACTATTGCTCCAGCAACGCGAGGAGGGCGTCGTAGGCAGAGGGGGCGCCGCGGCGCCAGGTGAGGGAGCGCAGCTCGCGGACGACCGTGTCTACATCGGCGAGCGCGGCCTCCTGCTCCGCCTCCCCCACCGGCACGAGCACTTGTTTTATACCTGCATCCGAAATGCCCAGCAGCTCGGCACCGGCGACGGGCTCTTTGTTTGCCGCAAGCATCGCGGCGTAGAGCGCGAGCTGGCGTGCGTAGCCTTCGTTTTTTGCCGAGACGCTGCTGCCTGTTTTGAAATCTGCCACCACGAGCGCACCGCCGTTTTTAAACACCACGTCGATCTTGCCGCCAAACGTCACCGGCGCGCCCTCCACCACGCGCGTCAGCGAGAATGCTTTTTCAATGTGCTCAGGCGCGCCCAACGCTGAGAGCTCTGGCAGCGCTGCGGCAAACGCTGCGCGCGCATCGCGCTTGAGTTTCTCGAAGGTCGCGTCGCGCGGGAGGAGTGAGCGGTCAAAGGAGCGCGCGAGCGTAGCGAGCGCGTCTTCTTCGCTTGCGCCCGAGAGCGCTGCGGCGAGTGCGGCGTGCAGCGCGTTGCCGTAGACCAAGGGCGCCGTGGGCGGCTCCTGGATCCTGAGCACGCGCCGCGCGAAAAATGTCGCTGGCGACTCCAAGTATTCGTTTACGGCCGAAGGCGAAAGCCCTTCCGTTTCGAGATAGCGCTCGATGAGCGCGCGAACTTTCTCCGGCGCGGAAACGGTCGTATGCAAAAGCGGCAGCGCCTCGCTCTCGACCGGCGTTTCGGGCAAGCCAGCTGGCAGCAGGCTCGTCGGCAGCCGGTCGCGCCCCTCGGCGCTCGCGCGAGCATAGGAAAGATACGCATGATCCTTAGCACGCGTGAGCGCCACATAGAAAAGCCGGCGCGCATCATCAAGCGACTGTTTGTTTTCAAACGGCGAAGGCAGCAGCGCGGCGCGACCGCCCTTCTCCCACGCGTTTTCCGTGCAGTCAGGAATGAGCACGTACCGAAACTCCATGCCTTTGGCTTTGTGCGCCGTGATGACCGTCACAAACCCTTCCCGCTCTGTGACAGACACTTTCACCGGCGAGAGGCCGTGTTCACGCGCTCGCGAGAGCGCCGCAAACGCTTCGGCAAATGTCGCCCCCTCGGTGAGACGCGCCGCAGATTCCAAATGCTCCATGAGCTTGCGCACGAGTGCGATATCGTCCACGTGCTCGGCATGCGAGAGGAAGTAGTCGCGTGCGCCACTCTCGGCAAAGACATAGGAGAAAGTCGCGATGGGTGTTTCGCTACGCGCTTTCTGCACGCACGTCGTGATGACGCGCGCGGTCTCGGGGTATGCGCGTGCGAGTGCACTCGTGAGGTCGCGGTCGCTCGTGGTGCGCAAAAATACCAAGAGCTCCGCAATGTTGGACACCGGATGTCCAACATGCCACCAGGGGGCGAGGAGAGCTTCGCGGAGGCTGCCGAGCGCGGTCGGGTCAGCCACGTACTGCATGAGCGCCATAAGAGCACGCATGAGTGGCCGGCCTGTGAGCGAGAGGTCGCCCGCACGCAAGACAGGCAGACCGCGCGCAATGAGCACGTCGGCAAAAAGATCGGCTGTGTCGTTCGTGCGCGCGATGACCGCGATCTCGTGCGGCGCGGCACCCTCCGCGATGAGCTGCTCGATGAGCACCGCTGCTTTCGCGCGCTCGTCGAGCGGGTCGAGTGCCTCGATACGCGAGACTCGCTCGCGCACGCCGTCTTCCCCATTTCCGCGATGTGCCGCAAGCGGCGCGTGGTCGCCCGTCAAGGGGCCTCTCCCAAAAATAACCCCCAAATCGCCCTCACCCAAAGCGTGGCGGCTGCGAGGCGCTGTTTCCGGCTGCGAGTCCGAACGGCTCGCACTCGACGTATCTCGATACGCCTCATGCTGCGCCGCGGGCTCTCGCTCGGAAACAGCGCCTCTCGCTTCGCCATTATTTTTGGGAGAGACCCCCGCCACCACTTCATGTGCTGCGTCGAGAATGTGCTGGTACGAACGGAACGAGGACGTGAGTGCAATCACGGTCGCGCGCGGGAAAAGCTCCGTGAACGCTTTGAATGCCCCGAGGTCAGCGCCTTGGAAGCGGTAGATCGCCTGCTTTTCATCACCCACCACAAAAAGATTCGGATGGTCGTCATATGCGAAAAGTTCAAGCAGACGGTGCTGGAGCGCGTTTGCGTCTTGATGCTCATCCGCGAGGATGTACTGATAGCGCTCCTGCAGGTCGCTCCTCAGCCCCTCATCCGCCGCGATGCGTGCGATAACACTCGCGAGCATGTCGGAAAAATCCGAGAGGTGGCGCTCATCTTTGAGTGCCTCGTAGCGCTCGAATACGCGCACTGCCTCCTCCACCTTATCGAAACGCGCGAGCTTCTCCTGCCCCGCTTTTGTGAGCTCGCCCGCGTGTTCGCCGCGCTTGTAGCGGAGTGATTCGTCAGCCCCGAGCGCTTCGGCGGCTTCTTTCCCCCACGCGCGATACGCATCTAGTGACATCGCCTCGCGTGTGAGCGTGTCGTACAGGGAGCGCAAGTCGCGCAGATAGGTGTAGGGTGCTTTGGCGGGTCGGAGCGTATCGAGCTCGGCAGTGTCTATTGCTTCGCGCAGGAGGAGCGTCTGCTCCACATCGCCCATGAGCCGCCGGTCGGCTTCAGCAGCAAACGCATCCGGATACTCCGCGCGCACGAGCTCTGCAAAGCCGTGAAAAGTGGTAATGGTCACCTTGCGCGCCGTCTCCTCGCCGATGAGCAGCGCAAGCCGCCGCCGCATCGTGCGCGCAGCCGAGTCGGTGAATGTGAGCGCGAGGACCGCGTCGGGCTTCGCCTGGGTAACGCGCAAGATGTTTGCGATGCGAAGCGTCAGGATGTGGGTCTTCCCCGTGCCCGGGCCCGCGAGCACCATCACCGGCCCCTCCACCGTATCCACCGCCTGCCGCTGCTCCTTCGTGAGCCGCGCGTATGCCGAATCAAAATCCATACCGACATTATACGCGATGCCTGTAATCCACCGAAAAATCCTTGATTTACCTACTCGTACGGCGTATCATGCAGGGAGTTTAGGGAATAGGTTCACCATCAATCAAACCTGGGGAGGAGAAAAGGTGGAAGAAGAATTTCCGTTGTTCTTTTGCGTTACCGGTTTACGCGGCACACGCCGCACGAGTGTCTTCAACGAACTCAAATCTCAGCTGCCGGGATTATATCCGGGGTTGAAATATGCGTTCTTTGAAGACCCCTTTGAGAAATTGGTTCACCCATTGCTCTGGCAGCGAGACAAAGACCCTGTCTCGCGGCTTTTCTCTGCGTGGGCGCTCATGAATGAGCGCACCTGCGAGATCACTCGCGCCATAAACGCAGCAACGCCGCCCGACGTCATCGTCATTGATGGATTCGGCGCGAATGCCGTGCTTTACGCGACCGCGCGCGTTCCGAGCCGCTGCAAGTTCAAAGATGCCGAGCTCGACCGTCTGGATGACCAGGCGCTGACGATGCATCACAGTATCGTGGAAGCGCGCGTGCGCGGACAAGGCGTCAAACCGCCCGAGTACATCATCACCTGCGCCGATGAGCCCGTGGTCACGGCGTATCTGAAAGAAACGCTGCCTGATCTGGCCTCACAGCTGTCCGATCCCGAGTGGAATGCATTCATCCAGCACGAAAAACATATGCTGGATCGGTATTTTGCGCCGGGAAGTGGCCAGACATGCATCGGCAAGCTTGATGCGGCGATGTCGCTTCAGGCGATGGTTGATGAAGCAATGCTACTCATTCACACGCGTATCGCCGTGACGTTCGGCGAAGAAATCGCCGCTTAGCGGCATCAATCCGAACCGGAAAGGCCGACTGCTTTTGCAGTCGGCCTTTATTCTTTTCTTGTCTTGAGCTACAAATCCGTTCCCGAGTAGGAGAGATTGAGGCTTTTGTTGCAGAGCGGGAAATCGGGGACGATGTTGCCGGGGCCGAGCTCGCCGAAGAGCGGCCAGTTCGTGAAGGACGGGTCGGTAATGACGAGACGATCGATGCGGCCGTTCGCGTCGAGCGCGAGCCAGTCGAGGACCATGCCGCGCCACGATTCATTCCACCCATACGCGCTTCCCTTCCCACTGCCGAGCACGGCGAGGGTGTCGCCTTCGGGCAGCGTGTCGAGCACGGCGCGGATGAGGCGGATAGACTCTGCGCTCTCGCGGGCACGCACGCGGAAGCGTGCGGCGACATCGCCTGCCTTTTCCGTGACGAGCTCTGGCGCGTGCTCTGCGTACCCTGCGTACGGGAGGTCGAGACGTGCGTCGGCCGCGATGTTGGAGGCGCGGGCCGCGAGGCCGCGCGCGCCGTAGGCACGCGCGGCTGCTTCAGAGAGCACGCCTGTGGTCTCGAAGCGCTCCATGAGACCGTCATTGGTGAACGCGATGTCGAGGATCGTCTGCAGCTCACGCTCGATGCGCGCGAGCACCGTGCGGATCGTATCGCTGGCCTCGTCGCCGATGTCGTGCGCGCCGCCCAGCACGACCGCGCCGCGCAAGAAACGGTGCCCGACGAGCGACTCGTGCATGCGCCGCAGCTCTTCCACGAGCCGGAAGCCCTGCGCCGCCATGAAGGAGAAGCCGGTGCCGTTGCCGGCGATGTTCCCCATATCGAAAATATGCGCCGTGAGCCGCTCGAGCTCGTTCCAAAGAACGCGCAGCGCCTTCGTGCGCGCACTCACGGCCGTGCCGGTCGCGCGCTCGACCGCTTCCGCAAACGCGAGCGTGTGCCCCACCACCATGTCGCCCGAGATACGCTCGACAAACGGGAACGCATCTTTCGGCGTCTTTCCCTCGACGAGCTTCTCGACGCCTTTATGTTTGAAGAACAGCTTCCCTTCGAGCGAGAGGATGCGCTCGCCGCGCACATTGAAGCGGAAGTGCCCCGGCTCGATGATGCCAGCGTGGATCGGCCCGACCGGAATCTCGTAGATGCCCTTCCCTTCGACGGCGTGCATCGGATACGGTTCGTTCGCCACCGGGAGCTTCGTGTTCCAAGTGAAATCTTTGCGGAGCGGATGCGTATCAGCCGGAATATTCTCATGGTGCACGAGGCGGCGCAGGTCCGGGTGCCCGACCGGCTCGATGCCGAACTGGTCACGGATAAGCCGCTCAAACCAGTGCGCAGCCATGACAAGCCGCGTCACCGAAGGATACGACGGATCGTTCTCGGGAAGCTCGGACTCCAGCGTGAGGAAGCCGTCCGCCGCCTGCAAGGCCGCGCGCACGACGAAGCCGCGCTTCGCGGTGCGTTCATCCGTCGCATAGAGCAGAGCGAGCGGCGCGTCGTCTTTCACGAGTGTCTGTACCTGCTTGGCAAATGCCTCACGCGGCACGGAGGCGCCATCGACTCGGAGAGTGCGAGGCCGTGATCACGACTGAGTTGAGCGATAGTCTTCGACATAGCAGGTTATGAGAATAGCGCAGCCACACGTTCCACCAGCGGCAGTGCGGCACCGGAAATAATAAGCCCGAAGAAGCCGACGAGGAGCACCAGATGCAAGACCATAGCCGCGTGCGAGATATTCCACGCCTCCCCACGCACGACCGGGTGTTCGGGCTGCTCGGCGCTCTCTGACCCGAAGAGGAACGGAACGATGAGGCGGATGAAGCCGGCGAGAATCACGACGAACGCGAGCAGCGCGACGGCGATGACGAACGGGTGCGTACCGATACCCGCCGCGATGGTGAGGTACTCGCTCACGAAAAGCGGCGAGGGCGGCACCGCAAGCAGCATCAGAATGCCCGCGAAGAAGAGCGCGCCGGTAAACGGCAAGACGCGGCGGACATCGGCGACGCGCGCGAACTTGGTGCTATGGAAGCGCACAAGGATATTCCCTGCGCCCAGGAAGAGCATCGACTTGGCGAGCGCGTGGCCGATGAGCTCGACGACCGCCGCGACTGCACCCACAGGGCCGAGACCGAACGCGAGCACCATGAAGCCCATATGCTCCATGCTCGAGTACGCAAGGAGGCGCTTGTAGTCGGTCTGCGTGAGGATGAACGCAGCCGCAACCACGAGCGTCAGCGTGCCAAACGCGAGAAGGAGCCCGTCGGTAAACCCGCTGCTGCCAAGCGCCGCGTCCGTGAGCACCTTGTAGCGCAAGACGGCGAAGAGCGCGGCGTTCAAGAGCACGCCCGAGAGCAGTGCGGAAATCGGAGCCGGAGCGCTCGAGTGCGCATCCGGCAGCCATGTGTGCATCGGCGCGAGGCCGACCTTGGTGCCGAAGCCCACGAGCGCGAACACGAACGCGAACCGCATCATAGACGGCGAGAAAGCGGCAGCCCCGAGCGAGAGCGTGCTCCAGCGCAAACCGGTGAGCGCGGAGATGACCCCCGACTGCGATGCAGCCGCTGACGCGAGCAGGAGCCCGATGAAGCCGAGTGCGATGCCGGTCGAACAGAGGATCAGGTATTTCCAGGCCGCTTCGAGCGAGGAAGAGCGCGCGTAGAACGCGACGAGGAAGGTTGTCGCGAGCGTCGTCGCTTCGAGGGCGACCCACATGAGGCCGAGGTTGTCCGAGACGACCGTCACCAGCATCGCGAGCACGAAGAGCGCGAGCAAGACGTAGTAGCGGCGCACGAGCGGCTTCGCGACCACGCCTGCGCGCACTTCTTCCAGAAGAAACGGGCGACTCGCCAAGGTCGCCGTCCACTGCACCGTGCCGATGAGTACCACCAGGAGCGCCGCAAACGAGTCCACGTACCAAACACTACCCCACGCGACCGGTCCAGCACCGAGGAGCACGGGCACGCCCACGAGAAGACTGAGCGCGAATACGACTGTGCTTGCGATCGACGCGGCACGCGTGGTGTGCTCAGGGCGCGTGAATGAAAACGGCACGAGCGCCGCAAGGAAGCTGACGAAAATAAGAGCGTTAATCATCATAAATCGTTAAGGGCTTGCAGATAATCAGTTGTCGCAGACGCATGCGTCTCCTGCACACGTCGAATGAGCGCCGTCGCGAGCACGAGGAGCGCGAGCAGGTCGAAGAGCACGCCAATTTCGACGAAGAGCGGCATCTGCTCGGCCACCGTGAGCCCCAGGAAGAAGACCCCGTTCTCGAGCATCAGGAAGCCGACGCTCTGGCCGAAGAGACTCTTATGAGAGACGAGGAGCTCGAAGCCGATGAGCACGAGCGAGAACGAGACCGCCACCGGGAAAAGCTGATGATCGACCACGAGAACGCGCGCGAGCGCGACGGCCGCACCGATCGCCGCCATAGCAATGAACGTGAGCGTCGCCGGGCGGACATAGAGCGCAAGCCGCTCCGCTGCCCCGCTCTTCTTCGCTATGGAAAGAAGCATGGAGGGCATCACGGCGACTTTCAGCACGCACACGAGCGCGGCGATGAGCACCAGGTGTGCCTCGCCGAACTGCCACGCCGACCACAGCAGGTATGCGACGAGCGCGCACGCCTGAACGCGGAAAAGCTGCACGAGCGTGCGCAGCCGGGTGCGGCTCGGAAGCAGGAACGCCGACGCAAGAATGAGCGCCGCGATGAGTGAAAGTGGTCCGATCGTAGTCATAGGATTAAAGGATATGCGCAAGCACGATCACCGCGCCGGCAAACGCGATAAAGAACGTGAGGGTGAAGTACTCCTGCATGCGGTAGAAGCGCATCTTCACGACCAGCGATTCGATGAGGCCGACGAGGAGCGCGAAGAGCGCGAGCTTCACGGCAAGCAAGACGAGGCCGACGAGGAGCGCGAGCGCGCCAGCCGCCGGTGTAGCCAAACCAAACGGCAAGAGCAAATTCATGAAGAGCGCGCCGAAGAGCGCGAGGCGCAGCGCGCTCGCGTATTCGAGCATCGCCAGATACGGCCCGGAGTACTCGAGAATCATCGCCTCGTGCACCATCGTGAGCTCGAGGTGCGTCGCCGGGTTGTCGACCGGGTAGCGCGCGTTTTCCGCGAGCGTGACGAGGAGGAGCGCCAGCAAGGTCGGCGCGACCACAAGCGTCCCGGCATGCCAGGGCGTGCGTGCGAAGAACGCGAGGATGCCGTCGAGGCTCGCACTTCCCGCAAAGAACGCGAGCGTCGCAAGCACCAGGAAAAACGCCGGCTCAGCGAGCGCTGCGAGCGTCATTTCCCTATTCGAACCCATGTTGCCGAACGTGCTGCCGGTGTCCATGCCGCCGAATACGAGGAAAACGGAGCCGAGCGCCGCGATTGCGACAAAGAGGAAGATGTTTGAGATGCTCGGGCCCCACGCGCCAAAACCGATGCTCGGCGTGACGAGCGCGAGCGCGAGCGTCGTCCCCAGCACCGCAAACGGCACGAAGCGGTACACCCAGGAGCTGTGCTCGGGAATCGTCATCTCTTTGCGCATGAGTGTCGCGAACGTCCAGTACGGCTGACAGACGGGCGCGCCACGGCGGTTTTGCAGGAGCGCCTTCACCCGCCGGATCATGCCCGTGACAAGCGGTGCAAGCGCGAGGAGGGCGAGACCCTGGAAGAACACGAAGAGGAGTGAAGCGATGCTCATACAGCGGCGATGACGAGGACAATGATAAGCGCGATGAACATGAAAAGAAGGTATGCCTGCACGACGCCGTTTTGCATGCGGCGCATCGCGCGCGCCGTGCGCAAGACGAGCGCCGCAATCGGACGGTACGCGTAGCGTTCCCAGAAGGAATCCACGCTCCAGAGGATCCGGCGCTTCGCGATCCACGGATTCGTGGCGACGACCGGCTCAGCGGTCACCTCCTTTTCGGCAAGAACGATCGCGCGGAAGAAGAAGCGGACCGGCGCAGCGAAACCGGTAGCGGTCTGCTCCATGCGCGGCGTAAGCGGCGTACCGCAGTCCCAGGTGCCGGTCACGCGCGCGCCGCGCTCTGACGCGAAGGCGCGCGCGGCGAGAAAGGCCAAGAGCAGCGCGCCGCCGAGGAGAACGAGGACGAGCCATGCGTTCATCGCCGCACCCGAGGCGAGCACAGTGCTCGCGAAGAGCGCGTGCGCCGAAAGCGGAGCCTGGGCCGAAAGGAGCGGCAAGACGAAAAGCCCGGTGCCCAGGAGTGCGAGCGCCCCGAGCGCCGGCGGCACAACGAGCAGGAGCGAGGGTCGCTCCCCTGCCACCGCATGCGCCGCGTGCTCCGAGCGGGCGCGCCCGAGGAACACCGTGCTGAAGAGCTTCACGAAGGCAAAGGCCGCAAGCCCGCCGACGAGCCCGATGATGCCAAGCACGAGCGCCGCTGCGATCGAGGCCGGCAAGGGCGCCGAAAGGCCGAGCACAAGCGCCTGCAGGTACGCCCACTCACCGAAGAACGTGCCGAAAGGCGGCAGCGCTGCGGCTGCGAGCGAGAGTGCGAGCACCACGCCCGAGAAGACCGGCCACGCAGCCGCGAGCCCGCCGAGCGCGTCGAGGTCGCGGGTGTGCGTCTTCGCGACGATCGTCCCGGCCGAGAGGAACAAAGAAAGCTTCATCAGTGCGTGATTCAGCGTATGCAAAATGACGAACGTCACCATGCCGGCCGCCATCGCGGATACGAGCGGCGACTGCGGCAGCGCGCCAAGCATCACCACTGCACCGACGCCCGAGAAGATAAGACCGAGGTTCTCGATACTGCTCCAAGCCAGAAGGCGCTTCAGATCGTCCTCGACCGCCGCATGGAGCGCGCCGAAGAACGCCGACAGGAGCCCGAGCGCGATGACGAGCGCCGAAAGCGCGAGCGGAATTCCCGGAAAAAGCGAGACCGAGAGTATGAAGCCGAAGAGCGCGACCTTGAGCATCACGCCCGAGAGGAGCGCCGAGGCATGGCTGGGCGCCTGCGAGTGCGCTTTCGGGAGCCACTGATGCAGCGGCACGAGACCCGCTTTCGAACCGAAGCCCGCCAAGAGGAGCACGAACGCGACACCGCGCGCCACACCCGAGAGCTGCGCTGCTGAAGCGGCAACCTCCTGCCAAGTGGCGAACGGTGCGCCGCCCGCAAGCAAGAGCATGCCGCTGGCGATTGCTGCGAAGCCGAGCTGCGTCATGACGAGGTATTCGACACCTGCGCGGAAGGCATCCGGCGTGCGCTCCGAAATCACGAGGAAGTACCCCGAGATCGACATAAGCTCCCAGGCGATGAGAAACGCAAGTACGGAAGGAGAAAGCACCACCGCCTCCATGCCGATAAGGAATAGCGCGAACGCACTCGCGTGCCAGGCCGAGGCGTACGACTCGCGATAGAGCGGGATGTAGGCGATGGCGTAGAGCGACGCGAGGAAGGTGCCTATCCCGATGATGCCGAAGAAGAACGCCTGGATCGGTGCGAGCGCGCCTGCAAACGGCCCGACGAAAGAGCCGATGGCCGCCGCAAGCGCCGAAAGGCCGCCGAGCGCGTAGGCGCCATACGTGATGCGGATACTCTCATCGCTCGATGCGGATACAAACGACGACAGCGCTCCAGCGAGCGGCAATGCGAACGACACGATGACGAGTCCGGTGAGCATAAGAGGTATGAGAGCTTACGAATGTCTGGCGGCGAGAATGGCCGAGCGCAGGCCCACGAGAATATCGCGCGGCGAGGGCGGATCGCCCGGGATGACAAAGTCCACAGGAATGACCGCATCTACCGGGCCGACGACCGCGTACGAATCTTTCCAGATACCGCCGGTCGCAGCGCCGTCGCCAACCGCAACGACGATCTTAGGCGCCGGGGTTTGGTCGTAGGCAGTCTTGAGCGCGTGCGCCATGTTGCGCGTGACCGGGCCAGAGACCGTCAGGATGTCTGCGTGCCGCGGGGACGCCACGAAGGAGATGCCGAAGCGGTCCGCATCATAAAAGGCGTTCCCGAGCGCGGTGAGCTCGTACTCTTCCCCGTTGGTTGAGCCGGCATCAACGTGGCGAATGTGGAGCGCGCGTCCGCCGTAGAGCTCTTTGATCGCAGCGCGAAGCGACTCACCGACGTGCTCGGTCTCCTCTTCCGGGGAAAGTAAAATCGGATCGGGGTGCGATCCGGTCGAGATCATCTTTGCAAACGCAGCTAGCATAACAGAAATGTGACATTCGCTATACTACGCCTCCCCCGAAAAAAATCCAGGGTGTGCATAACCCACGAGCCAGACAGCCGAGAGGCAGCGGGAGGGCATGCTTAGCGAACCAGTTGCGCAGGCGTCCTTGCATGGTGGTTTGGCATTTCTGGGCTTGCGAGCCGAAGCACGCCGCGTCCGCTCCGCCGGCACATCGAAAAAAGTGACCGCTTCGGGCCGCTAGACCGAGTCTTAGTCACTTTTTATCGATGGTGCCGGCTCTGCGCCCGCTACGGTAGAGACACGATTGGGCTCGCGATGCCAAACCAAGGACGCTGAAGCAGAGGGAGCGAGCGGCTGGGCGAGCGAGCGCTGGTTCGCGAAGCATGCCCTCCCGCTGCCGGCGCCACTTAATACGACTTGAGGTGGCGGGATTTTTCGTGGAGGCGGATCTTTTCGAGCGCTTTGGCTTCGATCTGGCGGATACGCTCGCGCGTGACGCCGAACTCCTTCCCCACTTCTTCGAGCGTGTGGTAAATGCCGTCGGCAAGGCCGTGGCGCAGCTCGAGAATTTTACGCTCCTTGGGCGAGAGGTCGCCGAGAATGTCGCGCACCTGCATCGCGAGGATGCGCTCCGAAGACTCCTGCACCGGCGAAGGCACTTTGTCATCGGCAATGAAATCGCCGAGCGTCGAGCGCTCGTCGTCGCCGTCGCCCACCGGGTTTTCGAGCGAGAGCGTGTCCTGGTTGATCTTCTCGATCTGGTAGATCTTTTCTGGCTCGACACCCATCTCCACGGCCACTTCTTCGGGCTGCGGGTCGCGACCGAGCATCTGCGCGAGGCGGCGCGAGACCTGCTTGTATTTAGCGATGGTCTCTACCATGTGCACCGGGATACGGATCGTGCGCGACTGGTCGGCGAGCGCGCGCGTGATCGCCTGGCGAATCCACCAGGTCGCATAGGTCGAAAACTTGTAGCCCTTCTTCCAGTCGAACTTGTCGACCGCCTTGAAGAGACCGAGGTTGCCTTCCTGGATGAGGTCGAGAAGCGTGAGGTCGGGCGAACGACCGACGTATTTCTTTGCAATGGAGACGACGAGGCGCAGGTTTGAGCGCGCGAGGATGTTGCGTGCTTCTTCATCACCCGCCTCGATGCGCTTGGCGAGCTCGCGCTCTTCGGATGCGGTCAGGAGCGGATACTGGCCGATCTCGCGGAGGTAGATCTGGATGGAGTCGTACGAGCCTGAGTCCCGGCCTTTGATGTTGCGCGTCGCGAGATACTGGTCGGCGCTATCTTCGAGCATGCCGCCTTCGAGGATATCGATGCCCGCCGTCGCGAGGCGCTCGTACAGGTCTTCGAGAAATGCGACGTCGTTCTCCACGTGCGGGAACTCTTTCAGGATCTCGCTATAGGTGATGTAGCCGCGCTCGCGCCCCTTCGTGATGAGCGTTTCGGCTTTCGCATTGCGTGCACCCTGCGCGCGCGGCGGTCGTGCCGTCACCTTCTTTGCAACCGCCTTCTTCACCGGCTTGGCCGATGTTTTCTTCACCGGCTTCTTCGGCGCGACTTTCTTCGCGACAACCTTTTTCACCGCTTTCTTGGGCGCACGGCTTGAAACCGGCTTCTTCACGCTCGCGCGCTTCGCCTTCGTGGTGACCACCTTCTTCTTGCTGGGTTTCGATGTCGCCATAGGGTAAGAAAAATTTAATAAATGGACTCGCTTACGCGCATGCCGCGATACGCTTCACGAGCGCCGCGCAACGCTCTTGAGCGCTCGTCTCGGCCACCTCATCGCGTGCTGCCTGCGCGAGACGCAAGGCCCCGAGTGCTGCCGCGTATTGCTCGTCGAGCCACGCGCGCTCGAAGGCACGGATAAGATCATCTGCAGCCTGCTCCTTCGGCGTTTCTCCGAACTCGATGCCCGCCTCAAATACGGCCTGTTCAGAGGGTTCGGGCAGCGGTGCCTCACCTACTATCCGAGCGTACTCGCTTTGGATACGCTCTGCAAGCGTGCTCTCGGGATAACTCGCGACAGCCGCCGCGAGCGCTTCGGCCCGTACTGCTGAAACCGGACGCGCCGGGGCGGCTTCCGCTGCGCGCGACGAGGTGCTCGGTGCGGGCTCATACGCGCGCGGCGGCGCAGCCGCCGCGCGCGTAAGCGATTCGCGCACCGCCTCCGGAGTCGTCGCGATCGAGCGCGCCACGACGCCCACGAAGTGCTCACGCTCGAGCGGGCTTTTCACGGCGGCAATGAGCGGGAGCACCGTCGCCTCGACTGCCTGCACGAGCCGATGCATGTCCGACTCCTTCGCTGCAAGGACTGCAAGGAAGAACTCGACGACCGTGGCGGCCTGGGCGACCCGGTTCGCGAACTCCTTCGCGTCGGTCGAGATGAGGTCGGCTGGGTCCTGCCCCTCCGGGAGCGCGACCGCCTTCACACGCATCCCCGCGCCAAGCGCAAGGATTGCCGAGCGCGCAGTCGCTGTAAGGCCAGCACGGTCGCCATCCAAGACGAGCATGAGGTTGTCCGTGTAGCGCTTTATGAGCGCGAGGTGCTGCTCCGTGAGCGCGGTGCCCGAGAGCGCGATCGCGTTCGTGAAGCCGGCTTGGTGGCAGTGGAGCACGTCCATCTGCCCTTCCACCAGGAGCGCGAATCCGCGCGTGCGGATCGCCTCCTTCGCCCGATCCATCCCGAAGATGATCTGCGACTTCCTGAAGAGCTCGGTCTCGGGCGAGTTCAGGTACTTAGCCTGCTCATCGGCCGAGAGCGCCCGCCCGGTGAAGGCGACCGTACGCCCGGCTGCATCGCGGATCGGGAACATGAGCCGGTTGCGGAAGCGGTCGTAGAACGTGCCCGGCTTCCCGTCTGCCTCTTTGATGAGGCCGGCCGCGACGAGCTCCTCGGTCGAGAATCCCGCTGCCGTGAGCACCTCGAGAAGTCCGCGCCAGCCTTCCGGCGCATATCCGAGCCCCCACGCACGGATGGTTTCGTCGGAGAGGCCGCGTTTCTTCGCATAGGCGTAGGCGCTTCCCTCCGGAGATAGTGTTGTGGCAAAGAACTGCTCCGCGCGCGCGAGCGCCTCTCGGAGGCGATCGGCGCGCGAATGGTCAGCGCGCGCGCCGACCTCGTAGCGCAACTCGACACCTGCCTTCTCCGCGAGGATCTTGAGAGCACCCTTGAAGTCCACGCCCTCCATCTTTTCAACGAACGTGAACAAGTCGCCACCCTGGCCGGATGAGAAGCAGTGATAGGTGCCGCGCTCCGGCGAGACGAAAAAGGACGGCGTCTTCTCCTTGGTGAAGGGAGACAGTCCTTTCCAGTGCTTGCCGGCGCGGGTCAACTTCACATACGGCTGCACCACGTCAAGGATCGAGAGTTTTTCTTTGATCTCCTGAACCGTGTCGCGGCTCATCGTGAAGACGGTTACGCGGTGGGCGCGTCTGACCTGGCTGCCGAGCGCTTCGCCTGCAATTGCGCGATGGATTCGTGCTTCTTGCTGCCTGCGAAGCCGGTACCGGCGGGGATCAAGCGCCCGAGGATGACGTTTTCCTTGAGGCCGCGGAGGTGATCCACCGAGCCCTTGAGCGCTGCCGTGATGAGGATCTTGGTCGTCTGCTCGAACGATGCTGCGGAGAGGAAGGAGCGGCGCGAGAGCGCGGACTCCTTGATGCCGAGCACGATTTCGGCCGCTTTCGGCGGGATCTTGTTCTCCGCCTCGCAATTCGCGACCGCCTGCGTAAACTCCCAACCCTCGACGACGTCGCCTACCGAGTACTCAGAATCGCCCACATCGGTAATACGCATGCGCGAGAACATTTGCTTCACAATGACTTCAATGTGCTTGCGCGAAACCGAAGCGCCCTGGAGCTCGTAGATCTTGCTCGTCTCCGAGATGATGTACTCCTGCGTCGCGGCACGGCCGGCGTACGTGAAGAGCTCGTCGAGATCTGCGGAGCCGTCGGTGAGGATCTGCCCGCGTGCTACCGTGTCGCCCACTTTCACGAGCGGCATACGCGGGTAGGCCGCGAGATACTCGATCGGGCCGCCGTTCTTCTTGCCCTGCCCCGCCTCCGGCGTGACGATGATCGCCTTCTCCTTGCCGCGCTCCTCGATCGAGGTCACGAGACCATCGGTCTTGGAGATGACCGCCGAGTTTTTCGGCGAGCGCTTTTCGAAGACTTCTTCCACGCGAGGGAGACCCTGCGTGATGTCGCCGCCCACGGAGGCCGTACCACCCGCGTGGAAGGTACGCATCGTGAGCTGGGTACCCGGCTCACCGATAGCCTGCGCGGCGACCGTACCGACCGCTTCACCGAGATCGACGAGATCCTGGGTGGTGAGGTCCATGCCGTAGCAGGTCTGGCAGATGCCGAAGCGCGTCTCGCACGACATCGGCGAGCGCACCACGACCGCTGCGACCGACTTGGTTTCAGCGATAGCCGACGCGTCCTCTGCCGTAAGGTAGTGATTCTTCTTGAAGAGCGTCACGCCGTCTGCGTCTGCGACATCTGCCGCAAGCGTGCGGCCGCGCAACGCGCCCGCGAAATCGATCGAGACACCCGACGCCGACGTGCGGCTGATCGTGACGCCACGCTTCGTGCCGCAGTCGTGCTCCGTGATGATCGAGTCCTGCGCCACGTCGAAGAGACGGCGCGTAAGGTAGCCGGCGCGTGCGGTACCGAGCGCAGTGTCGGTGAGACCCTTGCGCGAACCGTGCGTCGACATGAAGTACTCGACCGGGTTCAGACCTTCAGCCATCGAGGAGATGATCGGCACCTCGATCGTCTCGCCGGCGGCGTTCTGGATGAGACCCTTCATACCTGCCATCTGCGTGAGGTTGCCGAGCGATCCGCGAGCGCCCGAGTACACCATGTCCGCGACCGAGCCCATCGGGTCGAGCTTGTCGGCAACGACCTTCTCCACGTCCTGCTTGACGCTGTGCCAGATCTCGATCACCATGCGGCGCTTCTCTTCCTCAGTGAGGAAGCCGTTCTGGAAGTCATCTTCGACCTTGGCGACCTTTGCGCGCGCGTCGTTGATGATGGCCTCCTTCTCGGCCGGAACCGACACATCGTCGAGCGACCAGGAGACACCCGAACGCGTCGCATAGGCGAAGCCGAAGCGCTTCACTTTGTTGACGATCGCCGGCACGTGGTCGATGCCGTAGCGGGTCATGCTGTCGGTCACGATGCGCGAGAGTACCTTCTTCGTGATGGCTTCGTTGATGAACGGATAGTCGGACGGAAGGACCGTGTTGAAGAAGAGGCGGCCGACCGTCGTCTCGAACGGCTTATCCCCGAACGAGGCGTACTTCGCCTTGCCGGCGACCGGGAGCACGTTGATCTTCGCGCGCAGGTCGATCGCGTCATGCTCGTACGCGAGGATGGCGGCGTTCGGCGACGAGAAGTACTGCCCCTCGCCTTTCACGCCTGCGATCGCTTTCGTGAGCCAGTAGGTACCGAGCACGATATCGAGCGGCTTCTGCGTGAGCACGATCACCTCGCCGGAACCCGGCTTGAGGATGTTCTTGTTCGCGCTCATCATGTTTGCCGCTTCCCACTGCGCCTCTTCGGAGAGCGGGACGTGCACGGCCATCTGGTCGCCGTCGAAGTCGGCGTTGAAGGCCGGACAAACGAGCGGGTGCAGGCGGATCGCATCGCCTTCGATGAGGCGCGGACGGAATGCCTGGATACCCTGGCGGTGGAGGGTCGGTGCGCGGTTCAGGAGCACGTACTTGCCCTGAATCACGTCTTCGAGGATCTCCCACACCTCGGCAACACCGTCTTCGATGAGACGACCTGCGCCGCGGATGTTGAACGCGAGTTCGCGCTTCAAGAGACCGGCGATGACGAACGGGCGGAAGAGCTCGAGCGCCATATGCTTCGGGAGACCGCACTCGTCGAGCTCGAGATCCGGACCGACGACGATCACCGAACGACCCGAGTAGTCGACGCGCTTGCCGAGCAGGTTCTGGCGGAAGTAGCCCTGCTTACCCTTGAGGTAGTCAGCGAGCGACTTGAGCGGACGACGCTGCGAAGGCGTGAGCGCGCCTGCGGATGCGCCACCCTTGCGGATGGAATTGTCCAAGAGTGCGTCCACTGCTTCCTGCAGGATGCGGCGCTCGTTGCGCAAGATGACTTCCGGCGCGTGAATGTCCAAGAGCTTCTTGAGACGGTTGTTGCGGTTGATGACGCGACGATAGAGGTCGTTCACGTCGGAGGTCGCGTGGCGACCGCCTTCGAGCGCAACCATCGGGCGCAGTGCCGGCGGGATAACCGGGATGCGCGTGAGGAACATCCACTCCGGGCGGACGCCCGAGGCGATCATGCTTGCGATGAGCGAAAGGCGCTTCGCGAGCTTCTCGCGCTCGGCGGCACCGGCGGTACCGTAGCGCTCCTGGAGCGTGTCGCGCAGCGTCTCGAGGTCGAGCGCGCGGAAGATGTCGTAGATCGCTTCCGCACCGATGCGCGCCTCGAAGAGCGTGCCGTACTTCACCGAGTAGCGGTGGTACTCAAGCTCATCGAGCACGCGGCCGACGACGATGCCGTCGATCTCGGCGCGCGCCTGCACCATCTTCTCCTTCAGGGACTCGCGCGCTTCGTCGGTCGTCGCCTGCTGGTGTTTGCTCTTGTACTCGGCTTCGAGCTCGGAAAGCAGACGCTTCTTCGTCTCCTCGGAGACTTTCGTGATGATGTAGCCAGCGAAGTAGATGACCTTCTCCAGATCGGCACCAGAGACACCGAGCACAAGCGCCATGCGGCTCGGGACCGAGCGCAAGAACCAGATATGCGCGACCGGTGTCACGAGCTCGATGTGGCCCATGCGCTCACGGCGCACGATGGAGCGCGTGATCTCGACACCGCATTTATCGCAGACGATGCCCTTGTAGCGGATACCTTTGTATTTGCCGCAGTAGCATTCATAGTCTTTCTCCGGACCGAAGATCTTCTCGTCGAAGAGGCCGTGCTTTTCGGAGCGCTGCGTGCGGTAGTTGATCGTTTCCGGCTTCGTGACTTCGCCGCGCGACCACTCGAGGATACGCTCCGGCGACGCGAGCGAGAGCTTGAGCGCATCCCAATCGGCGCGCGGGACGAACGGTTTGCGTGAAGGAAATGGTGTTGCCATAGTCTAAGGGATTACGCTTCTGCTTCGGGAAGCTCGACGGGCTCGATATCGAGCGCGAGACCGCGAATCTGGTTGGTAAGGACGGAGAACGAGGCCGGGGTGCCGGTGTGGCTGATGGGGTCGCCCTTCACGATCGCATCGAAGGCGGCGCTGCGGCCCTGGATGTCGTCCGACTTGATCGTAAGCATTTCGCGCAGCGTGTAAGATGCGCCGTAGCCAAGGAGTGCCCAGACTTCCATTTCGCCGAAGCGCTGGCCACCGTTCTGTGCTTTACCA
>JAJYJQ010000028.1 GCA_021789225.1 bacterium
CTGGAAGACGGTTGAGCGGTACGTCGCCAACCAAGGAAAGACGAGAGGGAAGCCGTACCAACTCACGCTCTGGCGCTAGCCCATGCTCGATTCATACCCCGTCCGCTTGCGGCGGGGTTGTTGATTGTGCTCATCTGGGGCGCCACTGCCTGGCGGCTGTGGTAGCCACTGCACCTTCAACCTCAACGGGCCGCGCTTGCGAAAGCTTGCGCGGCTTTTCCTTTTGTCGTACGCGCGATATGCTTTCAGCATACATGCGCATCAGTTTTGTCATTCCTGCGTACAACGAGGAGCTGCTTTTGCCGAAGTGTCTCGCGTCGGTCGAAAAAGAACTCGCGCGCACGCCCTGCGACGCGGAGGTTATCGTGGTGAATAACGCGAGCACGGACAGGACCGGCGAGGTGGCACGTTCGTTCTCTTTCGTACGTGTGGTCGATGAGCCGCGCAAGGGGCTCGTGCGGGCGCGCGCGGCCGGCCTTTCCGCGGCGACCGGCGACCTTATCGCAAACGTGGACTCCGACACGATGCTGCCCGAAGGCTGGCTCGCCACGGTCTTGCGTGAGTTTGCGCGCGACGAAAAGCTTGCGGCGCTCTCCGGCCCTTACATTTATTACGATCTCTCCATATTCCACCGCGCGCTCGTGAAGCTTTTTTACGGGGGTGGCTACATCGCAAACGCATTTCTGAAGCTCTTTGGTATCGGCGCCATGCTCCAGGGTGGCAATTTCGTCTTCCGACGCTCGTTTTTCGAACAGGTCGGCGGCTTTGATACGAGTATCGAGTTTTATGGCGAAGACACGGACGTGGCGCGGCGTTTGAGCAAGGTGGGGAAGGTGAAATTCACGTTCGCGCTGCCAATGTTCACGACCGGCCGCCGCCTCGCGCATGAGGGCATCGTCACGATGGGGCTCAAGTACGCAGCGAACTTTTTCTATACCAACTTCGCGGGCAGACCGCTGACTAAGGAATATATGGACATACGTGACGGCCTATCGGATCGCTCGTAGCGTATGCTATCGTGCTACCATAGTCACGATCACGTATGAAAGAGCTTGCTTCTACCATACGCACGCGCTATGCGGAGACGTTTTCGGAGCGGTATCACCGCTACACGACCGCGTTCGCCGGGGTTTTCTTCGCGCTCTCTATCGTCATCACGGTGATGGTGTCAAACTACGCCGCCCGGGTCGCGAGCAACCCGGTGACCGATATCATCCTCTCCAACACGCGCGTGTACGATGTGGACGGCATCGTCGTGTATGGCGCGTTCGCGCTCATCGCGGTCATAACGTTGCTCGTTCTGACGCATCCGAAGCGTGCGCCGTTTATCCTCTACAGCCTGGGCTTGTTGTTTCTCATCCGCGCGTTCTTCATACCACTCACACACCTGGGCCTCTATCCGGTCCACACGGCTATCAATTTTGAGAGCCGTATCGCGCTCGTCATGTTCGGTGGCGGCGACGATTTCTTCTCGGGGCATGTGGGAGGGCCGTTTCTCATGGCGCTCCTTTTCTGGGAGGATAGGCCGCTGCGATGGCTCTTTCTCATTGTCTCCGTATTCTTTGCCCTCGTGGTCTTGCTCGGTCATATGCACTACACGATCGATGTTGCGGCGGCATTTTTCATCACCTACGCGATCTACCATCTCGCGCAAAAACTCTTCTCGCGCGAGTACGCACTTTTCCGACGCAATTAATCAGAACGTCATCTTTGCTCCGTAGCGGTTTGCTACTATAGAGGCATGACTGCAACCATACGCAATGCGGAAGAGCTCGGGCAGACGCCGCTGCGGCGTGATGCGCTTGCGATTGCGGAGGCGGCGTACGCGGCAATCGATACGCACACAGTGCTCAAAGAGGCGGTGCGCCTCGAAGGCGACACGCTCACGGTCGCGGGGCACACATACGCGCTTCCTCCCGGCAAAGGCGTGTGGGTCGTGGGAGCAGGGAAGAGCTCCATCATCGCAGCCGCTTCGCTCGAAGAGATCCTTGGCGCGCGCATCGCGGGCGGTGTCATCATCGACGTGGCCGATACCGGCCACCGCTTGCCGCTCAAGAATCTGGAGGGCTTCATCGGCACGCACCCGAAGCCTTCGGAGCACAATGCCGAAGCGACCGCGCGCTTGCTCGAGGTGCTCGCGCCGCTCGGAGAAGACGATGTGGTCATCGCGCTCGTCTCGGGCGGCGGCTCGACGCTCCTGGCGCACCCGGAAGCGCCGGTGACGGTCGCGACGGAAGTAGCGGTGTTCGAGGAGCTCACGGCTGCGGGCGCGAGTATCGAGGAAATGAATACAGTGCGGAAACACCTCTCAAAAGCGCGCGGCGGCGGCGTAGCCGCCGCCGCGTATCCGGCGCAAGTCATCAGCCTCGTGTTTTCGGATGTGCCGGGCAACGACCTCGAGTTCATCTCCTCCGGTCCGACCGTGCGCGATGACACGACCGTGGCAGACGCCGAGGCGGTCATCAAGAAGTATCACGTGCAGGCACTTTCTGGCATGCCTTTGCTGGAGACGCCCAAAGAGGAAAAATACTTCGCGCGCGTCCACAATGAGCTTCTCGTGACGAACGTGCGCGCACTCGAAGCGATGAAGCGCGCAGCTCGCGCGCGCGGGTACACACCGCAGATAGTCACAGACCGTTTTTCGGGTAAGGCACACGAGATCGCAGCCCAAGTCGCGGCGGCGCTTCGCGCCGCCGCGCCGGGCACCGCGCTTCTCTACGGCGGCGAGTCCACGGTTACGCTCGGCATCCACGTCGGGAGGGGTGGTCGCAATCAAGAGCTCGCGCTCGCTGGCCTCGCGCACATCGCTGACGACGAACTCATCCTCCCGTTTTCCTCCGATGGCCACGACAACACCGACAATGCGGGCGCGCTGTGTGATAGCATGACCAAAGCGCACGCAGTAACGTACGCGCTCGACACGAGCGACTACCTCGATGCGCACCGCTCGTACGATTTCTTTACCACCACCGGCGACGCGCTCATTACCGGCTACACTGGCGCGAACGTTTCGGACCTTATCATCGCTCTTAAATCAACATCGGCATAGCTATGGCACATATTCTTTGGATGGAAGACATCAGCATGGATGATGTCGCGCAGGTCGGCGGCAAAAACGCCTCCCTGGGCGAGATGATCCGCACGCTCACCCCGCAGGGCGTGCAGGTGCCTTCCGGGTTCGTGGTGACTGCCGAGGCATACTACTACTTCCTCGCGCAGACCCGTCTCGACACACTCATAGAAGAGACGCTCGACGGCCTCGACACGAGAAATCTCAAAGATCTTGCGAAGCGCGGCAAGAAGATCCGCACTGCCATAGAGCGCGCCCGGTTCCCCAAAGACCTCGTGCAGGAAATCACCGAAGCGTATCGCGAAATGGAGCGCCGCTACGGCAAAAATACGGACGTGGCCGTGCGCTCGAGCGCCACAGCCGAAGACCTCCCGGGCGCATCGTTTGCTGGCGAGCAAGAAACGTATCTGGGCATTCGCGGTGCTGCGGACGTGACCAAAGCAGTGAAGTGGACCATGGCCTCGCTCTTCACGGATCGCGCCATTTCATATCGCGCCGACAAAGGCTTCGACCACATGAAAGTTGCGCTCTCGGCGGGCGTGCAAAAGATGGTGCGTTCGGACAAGGGTGCATCGGGCGTCATGTTCTCGGTCGACACGGAGACCGGTTTCAAGGATGTCGTCGTCGTGAACGCGACGTGGGGTCTGGGCGAAATGATCGTGCAGGGGCACGTGACGCCGGACGAATACCTCGTCTTCAAGCCGACCCTGGAAAGCGCGGAAAACGCGATCATCGAGAAGAAGCCGGGCGTGAAGCTCAAGAAGATGATCTACGCCGGCCGCGATATCTCCGGCATCGCGCGCACGAGCACGGTCTCTACCACGCCGGTCGAGCAGCGCTCGTTCGTCCTTACCGACGAAGAGGTGCGCACGCTCGCGCGCTGGGCGGTCATGATCGAGCAGCACTACACCGAACGCGCCGGCACCTGGACGCCGATGGACATGGAGTGGGCGAAAGACGGGCAGTCCGGCGAGCTCTACATCGTGCAAGCCCGCCCCGAGACGGTGCAGGCTGGCCGCGATTTTACGAAGCTCAAGGAATACGAGCTCAAGAGCCATGGCAAGGAGCTTACGCACGGCATCTCGGTGGGTTCAGCTATCGCCACCGGCACGGCGCGCGTCATTCTCGACCCGAAAAAGATCAGCACGTTCAAGCAGGGTGAAGTGCTCGTCACCGGCATGACCGACCCGGACTGGGAGCCGATCATGCGCATGGCCTCGGCCATCATCACCGACCGCGGCGGGCGCACGAGCCACGCGGCCATCGTCTCGCGCGAGCTCGGCGTGCCGGCGATCGTGGGCACGGGGAACGCGACGAAGGTCATCAAGACCGGCCAAGCCGTGACGGTGGACACTATCGGCAGCGAAGGTGTCATCTACGAGGGCGCGGGCGAGTTTGCGGTGCACGAGCACGACATCACGAAGGTGCCCAAGCCGCATACGAAAGTGATGGTGAACGTCGCGACGCCGGATCTCGCGTTCGAGCATTCCTTCCTGCCGGTTGCGGGTGTGGGGCTCGCGCGTGAGGAGTTCATCATCGCGTCGCACATCGGCGTGCATCCGCTCGCGCTCCTCAATTTCGACAAGCTTCCGCTCCCGGATCGTGTCGCTATCGGGCAGAAGATGATCGGCTGGAAAGATCCGGTCGCGTTCTATCGCGAAAAGCTCGCGCACGGCATCGCGCGCATCGGTGCGGCGTTTTATCCGCGCCCGGTCATCGTGCGCTTTTCTGATTTCAAATCCAACGAGTACAGCACGCTCCAGGGCGGCGCCGAGTATGAGCCGGTGGAAGCCAACCCGATGATCGGCTGGCGCGGCGCGTCCCGCTACCATGATCCGAAATTCGAGCCAGCCTTCGCACTTGAAGTCGAAGCGCTCAAGATCGTGCGCGAGACGATGGGGCTCACGAACGTGATCCCGATGATCCCGTTCTGCCGCACGGTGGAAGAGGCCGACCAGGTCCTCGCCCGCATGATCGCGCACGGGCTCGTGCCGACCGCGTTTGCGCGCCCGGGCGAGCGCTCGACCCCGGTCTACATGATGTGCGAGATCCCCAGCAACGTGCTCCTTGCGGACGAATTTTTCGACCGCTTCGACGGCATGTCCATCGGCTCAAACGACCTCACCCAGCTCACGCTCGGGCTCGACCGTGACTCCGGCATCGTGAGCGCCGTGGGCAACGAGAACAACCCGGCAGTGCGCAAGCTCATCGAAATGGTCATCGCCAAGGCGAAAGAGCGCGGCAAGTACATCGGCATCTGCGGCCAAGGACCTTCCGACCTGCCAGACTTCGCGAATTTCCTCGTGGAGCAGGGCATCGAGAGCATGTCGCTCAACCCGGATGTGGTGGTGAAGACTATCGTAAACGTCGCGAAGCTCGAGCACACCATGGAGGGGCAGAACGCGAAGAAAACTCCAGCGCCCGCGCATAAAGCAGCGAAATAATCATGCGTATCGAGGTTGCGGGTGCGCAAGCAGTCCCGGACAGTCGCGGCAAATCGACGGTCGAGGTGACCCTTTCCGCGGGCGCGC
This sequence comes from bacterium, assembly GCA_021789225.1. Lineage (GTDB taxonomy): Bacteria > Patescibacteriota > Minisyncoccia > Phycocordibacterales > Phycocordibacteraceae > C7867-001. The sequence continues at coordinate 5,602 of JAJYJQ010000028.1, forward strand.
TCAAGGCGACGGCATCGGTGCCGAGCGGCAAGAGCACGGGCGCCCATGAGGCGAAAGAGCTGCGTGATGTGGACGGCGGTGTTTCGGCCGCGCTCGCGCATGTAACGGGCGAAATCGCGCGCGCGCTTCGCGCGCGCGATTTCTCCTCGCTCCATGAGCTTGACGCATTTCTCATCGAGCTCGATGGCACGCCAGATAAATCACGCCTCGGGGCAAACGCCATCCTCGCCGTGTCCATTGCCGCTGCGCGCCTCTTCGCACAGGAAGAGGGCGTGCCGCTCTGGCGCCATCTCGCGAATGCGTATGGCACCACGCCGCGCGCGCCGCACCTCTTCGTGAACGTCATGAACGGCGGCGCGCATGCCGACTTCCGCCTCCCGTTTCAGGAGCACATCCTCGTAGTGGGGGAGGCGACCGCGACCGAATCCATCGCCACTGCCGAGCGTGCCTTCGGCGCGCTCGGCGAAATGCTCCGAGCCGAATTAGGTATAGAAGACCTGCCTATGGGCGACGAAGGCGGGTACTCGCCCACATTCCGCGAGCTTGCGCGACCCTTCGAGCTTCTCGCTGAGCTCGTGGACGCGCACGCCAACACTGCCATCGCTATTGATGCGGCGGCAAACGAGCTCCGCGCGGGCGAAGGGTATCATCTTGATCGCGACTACATGCCTACCGAGCTCCTTGCACGCTATGTCGAGCTCGTTGAGACGTTCCCGATCCATAGCATCGAGGACCCATTTGCCGAAACCGACCCAGAGAGTTTCGCAGCGCTCACGGAGGCTATCGGTGCGCGCGTGCTCGTGGTGGGCGACGACCTCACCGTCACGAATCCGGCGCGTATCCAAAGCGCAATCTCGGCACACAGCATCAACGCCGTCCTCATCAAACCCAATCAGATCGGCACCGTTTCCGAAGCGGCCGAGGCCGTGCGCAAAACCCACGCCGCGGGCTGGGCGACCATCTGCTCGCACCGCTCGGGCGAGACCGACGACACCTTCATCGCCGACTTCGCGTACGGCATGGGCGCGCACGGCATCAAGGCCGGCGGCTTCGGCCAGCGCCAGCGCCGCGAAAAATACGAACGCCTCCGCGAGATCGAGCAGGAACTTGGTGCATGAACCCCACGCAAAACACCATCGCCTATATAGATGCTGCAAATCTCCACAAAGGAGTCGGATCTTCCGGCTGGAAACTCAACTACCAGAAATTCCGTTCCTGGATTCGTCAGAAGTTTGGCGTGACACAGGCCATTCTTTTTATTGGGCTTGTATCTAAACATGCAAGTCTGTACACATCGTTACAGAGCGCAGGGTACACGCTCGTGTTTAAAGACGTGGTGTATGACGGGGATGGTAACGCTAAAGGAAATTGCGACGCAGATCTCGTTCTGCAAGCAACCAGAGACTATTTTGAGGGGAGGGTTTCCTCAGCAGTACTCGTTTCAAGCGACGGTGATTATGCATCGTTGGTGAAATTCTGGATGGAAAAAGGCGTGCCTTGTATCATTGTCTCTCCCGCGCCCGTCAAGAAATGCTCGGTGCTTCTGAAACGAACCGGAGCCCCGATCCTGTACCTGGAAGACGTGAGACATAAGTTGGACTACCGGCCGAAATGAAAAAGCCCCCGGCGCGGACGTATCCGCACAAGGGTCTTCTTCGTGGTGATGCGCAAAGTATACTACAACCTTCCCTGAAGAATCAATGTGCGAGGATCGACCGTGCGGTATACTTGCTCATATGAAACTCATATACATCGCACAGGAGGCGTGGGAAGAAACGTATTTGAAAGAGAAGCTCGCGGCGGCAGGGTGGGAGACTGAGTTTCGCACGGCGAGCGATGCCTTCACAGGCGACCCAGAGGCCGAAGCGCTCAGCGTGTTCATCACCACGAAGCTTGGCGCAGCGGAGATGGATCTCTTCCCGAAGCTCAAGCTCATCACGACGCGCTCGACCGGCTTCGACCACATCGACCTCGCTGAGGCGGCAAAGCGCGGCATCACTGTCTCGACCGTGCCGTCGTACGGCATCAACACCGTCGCCGAATTCGCGTTCGCGCTCATCCTCGCGCTCTCGCGCCGCATCACAGACGCGCACAATCGCATCACCGAGACCGGCTCATTTTCGCAAGAGGGTTTGCGCGGCTTCGACTTGGCAGGGAAGACCATCGGCGTCGTCGGCACGGGCAATATCGGCGTGCATGCGATACGCATTGCCAAGGGCTTCGCTATGAACGTGCTCGCATTCGATGCCTTCCCGAAGACAGGCCTCGACCAGGAGCTCGGCTTTATGTACGTGCCGCTCACTGAGCTCTTGAATCGGTCCGACATCGTGACGCTCCATGTGCCGTACAACGAGCACACGCACCACCTCGTCAACAAGAACAACATCCACGAGTGCAAGAAGGGGGCGTACCTTATCAACACCGCGCGCGGTGCGGTCGTCGAGACCGAGGCGCTCGTGCAGGCGCTCCAAGACGGCACGCTCGCGGGCGCCGGCCTCGACGTGCTCGAAGAAGAGGGGGATATGCAAGACGAAGCGCGCCTTTTCTCGAACCCGCACCCGCGCGAAGAGGAGCTCAAGACCGTGCTCGAAAACCATTACCTCATCGAGCATCCCCGCGTCATCGTGACGGCGCACATCGCCTTCGACTCGCAGGAGGCGGTGGAGCGCATCCTTGACACCACCGTTGAAAACCTGGTCTCTTTTGCACAAGGCGAGCCGAAAAACGCCGTCGCGCCGCAGGTGGCGCTTGCTGGGGATTTCTCCAGAAAACAGCCTATATAAAGGATATTTTGGGCGCGCAGGGGCTCGCGCGAGGGCTGACATTCATTGACTCTAAAGGTATCGCCGTGGTATGATGCTTCTCATCAGGCAGTGATGCCTCACCCAATGTATGCAGTCAATCGTCTCAGCCCTCGTGGGCCTTTTGCTTTTGCCTGGCGCAGCTATCTCGCACGCTCCGTCCTTCGCGGCTCAAACGAGCACGACAACGCCGGAAGCAGCCGCGGACGCTGGCGAGGTGCCTTTATCTAGGAGCGCGCACGGCGCGCGATTCATAGCGGCGGTCACGGCATACAATGCGCTTCCGGCTCAGACTGATGGCACGCCGCTCGAAACAGCGAGTGGCGCATACGCCAATCCGGAAATAGTCGCGGCGCGCTCGCGCGACCTTGCCGAGAAACTGCCGTTCGGTACTGTCATCGCCATCGAACCGGTCGCGACTTCCTCGTCGCCTTCGTGCGGGTACGACCTCGTCAAACCGCAGATCGGCTATCGCGTCATTGCCGACACGATGCACCCGAGCAAGCACGATCAGGTGGATATTCTGCTCGACCACACGCAAACCGTGCAGGTGGGAGGGAAGCAGATGAACCCCGGCATCGCTTTCGGCATCTGTCGCAACATGCGCATTCGCGTCGTCGGCCATGTGGATATGGCAAAGCTCCCCAAGACCCAAGCAGAGCTCGTCCGCGCCCTGGAGCGCTCGCAGACCCTCGCGCTCCGTTAGCCTGAAAACGAAGAAGCGCGCGCCGCTCCGTTGGGCCTGCACATTGCTCAACCTGAAGCTTCGGTGGCCCCCTGGTTTCAGGAAGAACTACAAAGGGCAAAGCGGCCATTCAGGTGAGTCTGAGCCTGGTTGGCTACGTCCTCACCCATGCGGATGATCGCCGGCCCTGGGGCAAAGCCACAAAGATTGGCTGGTGGCCCGACCCTCTCCTGCCCAACCGCCCCTTTGATG
>JAJYJQ010000029.1 GCA_021789225.1 bacterium
GTTAAATCCGTCCTCCGCCCAAACGCAAAACGCGCGCCTTCGGCGCGCGTTTTGCGTTTGGGCTAAGCCTATTCCTTCGGCCGCAAAAGCGGGAAGATCTGCCCTTCGCGTATAGAGACGCCTTCGAGGAAATCAAAGAGACGCTCGGAGACGCCGAAACCAAACGTTGGCGGCATACCGTATTCCATAGCCTCCACATAGGAGGCGTCGTTCATCTGTGCCTCGTCGTCGCCTGCGTCACGCAGCGCCTGCTGGTGCGCAAAACGCTGAGCCTGGTCGAGCGGGTCGTTGAGCTCGCTGAAGCCCTTGCCCACCTCCGAACCGGCGATGAGCACCTGGAAACGCTCGACGACGCGCGGGTCCTTTTCACTCTTTTTCGCGAGCGACTCCAAGTACACCGGCACACCCACGAGAAAACCCGGACCGCTGACGCCTTTGCGAATCTGCTTCCAGAGCGTGTCCACACCGCGTTCGAGATTGAATCCCTTGGTGTCGAATGCAATGTTTCGATCCTCAAGCACGCTACGCACCTCCTCGGCGGTCGTGTCGAGCGGGTCGATGCCATACTCTTTCTGTATAAGCGCGCAGAAATCGTAGCGCTGCCACTGGGCATCGAAATCCACTTGATGGTCGCGTATCGTAAACTGGCGCGTACCGTACACTTCGTCGGCGATCTTGCGATAGAGCTCGATGATCATCGCCATGCCCTGCTCGTAGTCTTTATATGCTTCGTAGAACTCCACCTGCGTGTAGTCTTGCGCGTGCTCGGCGCTCATGCCCTCGTTGCGGAAGATGCGCCCGATCTCAAAAACTTTCGGCAGCCCCGCGACCATGAGTCGCTTCTGCCAGAGCTCACCCGCGCTGATGCGAAGGTACACCTCGATGTCGAGCGCATTGTGATGCGTCACGAAGGGGCGTGCGTCTGCCCCACCCGTTGCCGTCTCGAAGACAGGCGTCTCTACTTCAATGTACCCGCGCTCGAGCAGGAAGCTGCGGATGGTGTTCCAAAAGGCAGAGCGGCGACGAAAGCGGTCGGCGAGCTCTTTCGAGAGAAGGATGTCGAGATAGCGCTTGCGATAGCGTTCTTCTTCGTCTTTGATGCCGAACCATTCGTCCGGAATCGGCCGGAGCGACTTGGCGAGCATGCGCCACGCTAAGACCAGGAGCGAAGGCTGCCCGCGCTTCGTGGTGAAGGCAGTTCCGGCGCACTCGATGAAGTCGCCCACGTCGACTGTGCTCGCAAAGAGCGCAAAAGATTCCTCGCCCACGCCATCTTTTTGCAGGTAGCCCTGCACGCGCGCGGTGCCATCGAAGAGATCGAGGAAGACCGAGCCGCCGTGCTCGCGAATAGACATGACGCGCCCCGCGAGCGTAGCTGACTCCCCGCTCGCCTCGAGCGCTGTGTGTTGTTCCAAAAAGAGCGCCGCCGAGTGCGTGCGTGCGCTGTGCGCCGGATACGCCTCGATACCCTCCTTTCGTAGATGCGCGAGCTTGGCCAGCCGTTCGTTGCGGATGTCTTCCAATGCCATTGGTGAATACTATAACAGAAAATTACAAACACCGCCGCGCGCCGAAGGCGCGCGGCGGTGTTTCGCGCGAACCAGCGCAACTTACGACACCTTCTCTATCGCGTACGTCTGCTTCCCGTTCGGGGTCTCGAACGTGAAGGACTCGCCTTTCTTCTTGCCCATCAAGGCGGCGCCGAGCGGCGAGACATGCGAGAGCTTGCGGGCGCGTATGTCGGCTTCTTCGGAGCCGACGATGGTGTATTCGTACGAGGCGCCGTCGTCTTTACGCTTGATCACCACCACGGAACCAAACCCCACGACGTCTTTCTTCTTGCCGGTCGTCATGATCTTGGCATTCTTCACCAGGTCTTCCAGACGGCGGATGCGGTCTTCGGTCGCGGCCTGTAGTTCGCGTGCCTCTTGATACTCTGCATTCTCCGACAGATCGCCGAGTGAACGCGTGTATTCAAGCTGCTTGGCAATCTCCGTGCGACGCTCGGTCTTCAAGAACTCGAGCTCCTTGATCATCTCATCGAACTTCTCCTGCGAAACGACGGTGTCTTGTGTGTCCTCCATGATGGAAAAAGATAAGGCGCGTATGCGTTGCGCGTTATTGTACGCGAGTGGTACGGGAGCGCAAGGCGCGCTCACGCGTGTGTATAACAAACAGCTAAACAGATAGAGCTCCTGCACGCAGCAGGAGCTCTAAAGGACTTCTTTGTTGGGAGTTCATTTACCACGTCGTTCACTACTGAAGAAGGCGAACCTACACGAGAACTCTTTCCACTCCGACGTAAGTCGTGCGCAAGAGCTTTCGTAAAACCCTAAACCGAGGCCAAGATACTCTTCTGAATCTCGACAAAGCACCGCCTTTGGGCTTTCTTCTTCTTCCCATCCGTCCCCGAGAAGCTTCATCTGAACGATACCCGCTTTAGGAATGGAGACCAGCACATCCCGGTCAATTGGGTTGTGGCATGGCGCAAGCTCTTCGGTGTCAACCGTTTGAACCCACGGCCATAAGATTGTCGCCTCCTGTTGGGGCGTCCGAAAATACGCGCGAAAACCTGGACTCACGAAGACTCCTTTCGAAGCATCCTCATCGCGCACACGAACCTTGAGCCTGTATGCGAACCCTCCCGGCTCAAAGTCGATCGAGGTGCGGATCTCGCATGAGGCACGCAGCGGGTCGTGTGAAATCCCGAGCTCTTCGTCTACCGGACCGAAGTCTGGAAAGCATACCTGTATCCCTCCCTTTTGCCCTGGATACAACACATCAACTTTGTTACGTGACCAGCTGATGATAGAGCTGCCCTCCTCGGACTCCTCGACAACCTGCTTACCATCTTTGTATATCGGCATAGAAACCTCCCATCTGGAAAGATCTTCTGAAAACGGATGTATTGACACCCGACATTTTCTGCCTAAGTAATAGTCGCTGGGGTCGCTTCTGTCAATCGCGGCGGCGAAGCCGCCGCGCTTACGGGGTTGTAGAGGTGGCGATCGATTTTGTCGCGACTGGCGCGCCTGTGCCGCCGGTGTAGACAGAGTTTGCGCTGTGGAGCGAAACGAAGAGGTCGTGCATCACATTCACCGCCTGCTCACCAGAACCAGACGGGCCTCGCTCAAGCACCACTGCAAATGAATACTGCGGGTCGTCGTATGGGAAGAATCCCTCGACCCACGAGTTGTCGTATTCATTGTGCGCACCCACCTGCGCCGTACCGGTCTTCGCCGCGACGGAAACGTACGGAAAATTGATGGCGCCCGCAAGCGCGCCTGTGACGCTCATGCGCATCCCCTCACGCACCACAGCGAGCGCAGAGGGATCGACGGAAACATGCGTCGATGCAGGAGCGTGCGCCGCAATAAGCCTCGGCACGAAAAGCTCTCCGCCATTGGCCACGGCTCCTGCCGCGCGCGCCATCTGCACCGGCGTCACTTCCATGCCGTACTGCCCGATGGCCGTGAAATACGTATCGCCGAGATACCACTGCTCATTGAATACCGATTTCTTCCATGCCGGACTCGGCACCACTCCCGTCGCCTCGCTGGGCAAGTCGATGCCCGTCGGCGCGCCGAGACCGAACTGCTGATACCAGTAGTCGAGCCGATCAATACCGAGCCCTTTCTGGCTCTTGAAACCCCCACCGACCGTGTAGAAGAAGGCATCGGAAGACCACGCGATCGCTTTGCGCACGTCGACGAGACCGAGCGCACGCCAGCCGTTGTACACAAACTCATGCCCGGGATGATAGGGATCGGCGACCGTAAGACGGCCGGTGTCATCCACGATCGTGCTCGGCGTGATGACGCCGTCTGTGAGCGCGCCAGCAGCCACGAGCGGCTTCACGATCGATCCTGGCGTGTAGATACCCTGCACCGCGTGATCGAGAAACGGATGACCGGCGTCAGTGTTGTACGAAGCGATGGCATCTGAAGGGCCGCCGTTCACCATGACGTTGGGGTCGTAGCTCGGATAGGAGACGATGGCGCGCACCGCGCCCGTGTGCACGTCCATGATGACGCCCGCGCCTGCCACGAAGCCTTCCCGTCTCGCCGTCTCCGCTACCGCTTGCGCGAGATACTTCTCCAGCGTCGCATCAACCGTGAGCCGGAGCGTACTCCCCTCTTTGGCCGGAACGATGGCTCCTTGGGAGCGCACCTTGCCAAGTGCATCACGCTCCGTGAGCACCTTGCCGTTCTCGCCGGTGAGAATGCTGTTGTACTGTGCCTCAAGCCCCGCTTTGCCGCTCTCGACCGTTTCGTAATAGTGGCCGCTCGCGTCTTTTTTCGGCGAGGAAACGTAGCCGAGGATCTGCCCCATCTCAGGGAGCGGGTAGCTCCGGCGCACGCTCCCGTCCGGGCGCTCGACATCTTGCGCGAGCACCGTGCCGTACATGTCGGTGATAACGCCACGCGGCGCAAAGAGCGTCTCCGCCTCCAAGCTGTTGTGCGCGCTCTCTTCGGCAAAGGTGCTTCCGTGCACGATCTGCAAGCTGCCAGCGCGCAGCAGCAAGACCAGAATGATACTGCCCAGCACCGCGAAGAGCCCCGCGAACACGCGTGGCGAAATGGCTTTCTCCAGCCGCCCCTCGAACCGTGCGCGGTCGAACTTCGGCAGGTTGCTCGCGTCGAGGAATATCTCGTCTGGCGCGATCTCGTGGATGACGGTTCGCTTTCGGCGGAAGAGTCTCATGAGACAAGCAGGCGCGTGTGCACAAACCGTCGCGCCACCACGAGCACCAGCATGACCGCGAGTCCCCACACGCTCGCGAGCGGCACGCTCGCCACGCCGCGCGCGAAATACAATGCATCAATCTCAAGCCCGACCGCGAGCGCCACGGGCGGATACTGAAGCGACGCAAGCAGCGCGAGCGCCGCCGCAAAGGGCCACGGGAAGAAGAACGGGGCGATAAGTGCGAAGAGCGTGAGGGCGCGCGCGAACATATCGGCTCACGTCCCTTGCGGGACGACCTCCACCATCGTCAGCGAAAAAGGGTTTACGGTGGGCTGTATCTCAAGAGCAGCCATCACTGCCGAAGGGTCGGCATCGATATGCACGACCGTGCCGATGGGCTGTATGCCCGCTCCCGGCACAAACACCGCCTCGCCAAGCGTTATGGTCGTCTGCTTCGGGACCTGTGCGGTAAACGTGCCGGCACCAGCGCCCTCAAGCACGATAGGCTCACGGGTGGGCCCGACCCAGGCAGTCGTCGTGGCGGTCGGCGCTGAAAAGAGCTGCACCCGCGACGTATGCGCCGCGACCGACACCACCGTGCCAAGCGGCACCCCGCCCTGTGCGAGCACGCGGTCCCCTGCGGAAACAGTATCCGCGCTACCCGCGTCTATGACGAGCGTGTCATAGGGCGACTCGGGCGGCCGCATGCGCACGGTAGCCGCGATGCCGCGCACGGGCGTGGTTGCGGTCGCGGAGCCGATGAGGCTCGTGAGGTCCTGCACGCGCGCCGTAAGTGCTGTGTTCTCGCGCGTGAGATCCGCATTCTCCGCAACAAGCGCGTCGCGCTCGCGCGTGAGCGCCTGCGTGTTCACGAAGCCACTCGCTGCATCCGCCACGCTCGCGTTCAACCGAGTGCTGACCGAGAGCATCGGTGCCGTCACCGCCACGAAAACGCCGGGAGCGACCAGGCGCAGCAGTACCACCACCACACCGACCGCCAGCGCGAGGGCGCCGAAGGAAAATGCGCGCGACTCCGAAAGTGCGCTATGTCTGCGGGAAAATTGCTTCTTCATGCAAAAACATGTCCTCGAACGGGCGCGGATCCTCCGTGATGATGCCCGTACCGCGCACGACCGCCGTGAGCGGGTCGGAAGCGACGTGCACCGGCACGCCGAGCATCTTCGCGAGCAGGTCGGGCAAGCCGCGCAAGAGCGCCCCGCCACCGAAGACGACCACGCCACGCTCGAGTACATCGGAAAGGAGCTCAGGCGGCGTCTTCTCGATCACCTCTTTAAGTGCATCCAAAAGCCCGTCGAGCGAAGGCGCGAGTGCTTCCCGCACATGATCGTGCGAAAGGATGATCTCGCGCGGCAGCCCGGTCGCAAGGTCGCGCCCACGCACCGGGCGCGCGAGCGTCTCCGTCTGCGGCAACACCGCACCGATGGAGATTTTTATGGTTTCGGCCGTACGCTCGCCTATAGAGAGGCGGAACTCGTTGCGCACGTAGTCGATAATGTTCTCATTGAAACGATCGCCCGCGATGTGCGAGCTTTTCGAGGCGACCGCGCCCCCGAGCGCAAGCACCGCGATGTCACAGGTGCCGCCGCCGATATCGAGCACCATCGTACCCACCGCGTCATGCACCGGCAGCTTCGCACCGATCGCGCCCGCGACCGGCTCCTCCACGATGTACACCTCGCGCGCGCCCGCCGTGAGCGCAGCATCGCGCACCGCACGGCTCTCTACGTTGGTGACGCCGGTCGGCACCCCCACCACCACGCGCGGGCCGAAAAAACGTGAACGCCCGCCCTGCGCTTTATTGATGAGGTATGCGAGCAGCTCCTCCGTCACCTCGAAATCGGAGATGACCCCGTGCGAAAGCGGCCGCACCGCGCGGATGTGCGGCGGCGTCTTCCCGAGCATCACTTTCGCTTCCTTTCCTACCGCCACCATCTGCCCGGTCTTGTCGTTGATCGCGGCGACCGACGGCTCGTTGATGACGATGCCGCGACCGCGCACATACACGAGCGTGTTGGCCGTTCCCAAATCAATACCGATATCGCTGGAGAAGAATGAGCTCTTGGAGATTTTCGACACCTTCGCCATACACTACATACTGAGCACTGCTTCGCGCGTCTTCTTTTCGACCGTACCCGTCGCGCGATGCACGACCTCGATCTCGCCGCCAGCCGCCGCGTCCTTGCCGATGATGACGCGGTACGGTAGGCCGAGCAGATCGCTATCCGCAAATTTCTCCCCGGCGCGCAGGTCGCGATCGTCGTAGAGCACCTCGATGCCCGCCTTTTTCATGTCCTCATAGAACGCGTCAGCGTACGCGCGCACACCCTCATCATTGCCCGCAAGCGAGACCAGATGCACCTTGAACGGCGCGACTGTCTCGGGCCAGACGATACCCTTTTCATCAGAGAACTTCTCGACAAGCACCCCCATGAGGCGCGTAATGCCAATGCCGTAGGAGCCCATCCATACCGCAATGTCCTCGCCAGCGCTAGTCTTCACAGCGAGTCCAAGATCTGCAGCCTTCTGCTGTCCAAAGTTGAAGATGTTGCCGACCTCTGCGGTGCTTACCTTTTCGAGAGAATCGCGGGTAACACCGAGATTTGTGAGTGTTTCGTCGGTAAGCACTTCCTCATTTATCGCAATCCCCTTCTCCCGGTTCAAGTAAATAACATCCTCACCAGCCTCGCAGACAGTCTGAAACTCGTGGCTGAATTTCGTAAACGCTCCGCCCGCGGCAAACGTAATGTAGGTATCGTCTCCTATGCCGAGCCGCTTGAACACGTTCATATATGCAGGCTTCGTCGACTCGTAGTAGGCCAAATGCGATGCTTCGTCTCCTGCGAACGAATACATATCTTTCATGACGAATTCCCGGCCGCGCATGATGCCCGACTTTGCGCGCAGCTCATTGCGCAGCTTCGTCTGGAACTGATACACGGAGACCGGTAGGTCCTTATAGCTTACGATGAAGTTCTTCATCATTTCGCCGATAGGCTCTTCGTGACTCCACCCGAACCCTACCTCGCCGCCAGCCTTGAGCTCAGACTTAAACCACACGTCGACAATATCGTCGTCCCAACGATGTGTGCGTTCCCACAAGTCTTTGCGCTGCAGCGTGGTCATGACGATCTCTTGACTATCAATGGCGTTCATCTCCTCTCGGACGATACGCTTGATGTTCTCGAGCACCGCGAGCCCGAGTGGCAAGTAAGCATAGACGCCGGCCATCTCCTTGTGCACGTAGCCCGCGCGGATGAGAAGCTGGGCATTCTTCGAAAGCTCGTCCTTCGGTGCCTCGCGTCGGGTTTTCGTGAAAAGGAATGATTGCCGCATGACGCCCCCAGTATAAAACCTGTCTCGAAAATAACCAAGAAAGCTGGTTCAAAATCGCGCCTGAGACTAGCCGCTTTCCGGCTCTTGACACAGTTGAATTTGATAGTATGCTTTTAACAGAGTGCAGTTGGCACCCCAACCCCTCAATTTGAACGCTTGGATTTCTTCTTCCGACGCGCCGCCTCTGCGGCGCGTCGCTCTTTCTCCCGCTCGTATGCTTCGTCCGGCGTGAGTGAACCGAGCACATCCATGAAGCGGCGGTTCATCTTTGCCTCGAGCTTCTGCACGAATCTCTTTGAATACTTCGAGATGTCCGAGCTCTTCGGGATGTACCGCCGCAAGTCCTTGTTCAGGTTCTCGATTGACGGCTTCTCCCAAGGCGCATGCACGTGACAGAAATATATCTTCACCCCGAGCACTTTCTCCAATCGCTTGTGTTCAAGGAAGAGGATGTCGTTGTCGAAGGTGATGGTCTGCATCTCCGGGTATCGTTTCTTCATCCGCAGGAGCGCTCGCTCCACGTTCTTCACCGATAGGGGCAGTATCCGCTCGAGCAGGTTCTTGCGCACCTTCCGATCTCGCAGGCCGAGGATGATCCCCGTGCCGCTCTTGCCCGATACGATGAAGTCGCCCTCCATATGGCCCAATCCCCACCGTTTGTTGATTTTGCTCGGTCGTTGGTCGATCATACGCTTCCCCTCGATGCGCTTCCGGACAGCTCGTCTCCGCCGCTTCCGGAACACCTTCGCCCGGTGTGATTCGATCCTCCGGCCATACGGACTCTTGATATACCGGCGTATCGCCGAAGCGGAGACGTATGGAAGGTTCTTCTCGATCCGCTTCAACCGGAGCGCCATGTTCTCTGGCGACTGGTCGTCCATGAGGTGCTTCTCAACAAACGAGCGCAACTCCTGGTGCAGGGCGATCTTCTTCCCGACGGCCCGGTGGCTCCGCCGCTTCACGTGCGTACGGTGCTCGGCATACGCCGCATCGTATGGCCGACCTTTCCGTTTCTTCTTCCGCACTTCGTACCAGATGGCGCTCTTGGGGCGTCCGAGCACTTCACCTATCTCGGCGAATGAGTATCCCTTTCCGTACAGTATCTGTATCTCATCGCGCTCCGCACGGCTGATCGGTTTCCATTTTTCTTTTTTTCATGCACGCACAATAGGTGCGAGCGTTCAAATCTCAAAGACTAGTTGCC
>JAJYJQ010000030.1 GCA_021789225.1 bacterium
GACATTGCCGCCATAGTTCAATGGATAGAACAGTCCCGTCCTAAGGGATTAATGTGGGTCCGATTCCTGCTGGCGGCACAAAAATAGAAACGCGGAACTTCCTGCTGGCGGCACCAATCTTGTGCTAGAATAAGCTCATGGACAAAGAGCTGCGAGACCTGCTTGAAGAAAACCTGCGCATTGCGAAAGAGAACAACCGCTTGCTGCGGGAAGCGCGTCGCTCGGCGCGGCTTGCATTTGTCGGAAAAATCATTTTCTGGATCATCGTGCTCGGCATCCCGACGTACCTCTATGTGACCTATCTCGCGCCTGTCATATCGAATATGGCTCCCAAGAGCGGGGCGAGCCAGAATGTGCTTTTGAACGCGCTTGGTCTGCCATCCGGAGATTCTCTGCAACAGATGCTTGATACGGCGACCCAGCAAGCAAAACGACTTCCGGCAACGCCATAGGCAAAAAGCGTTCGGGTGTGCTATAGTTTAGCTATCGCCTGGGTAGCTCAGTTGGCTAGAGCATGCGCCTGAAGAGCGCAGGGTCGTCGGTTCGAGCCCGACCCCAGGCACCAATGAAAACCCGCGGCTCGCGAAGCGAGCCGCGGGTTTTCATTAGATGAGCTATCCCGCCTTTACTTTGAGCTTGGTTTGGCGCGCGCGGTCGAGTTTCGGGAGCGTGAGCGTCAGGAGGCCGTCTTTGGAACTCGCGACAGCAGTATCAACATCAACTTCTTGCGGGAGCATGATCGTACGCGTGAAGGAGCCCCAGAAGAGCTCGCGTGTGAAATAGTCGGCGTCGGAAACCTGCTGGCGCTCGGCACGCGTGCCTTCGATCACCACGATATCGCGGCTTATCGAAACGCTGAGCTCGTCAGGGCGCACACCAGCGACAAACGCGTTGATGATAATCTCATCCGGCGTCTGAAACACGTCAACGGGGAGCTGTCCGGCCGCATCGGTATCGTCATCGAGAGTGGGGGAGGTGCTGGCGGCGTTTGCGGTTCGCCCCATCGGATGCGCGGTCGCTTGCTGATCAAAATCATCCTCGAACGAATCGTACTGCGTTTCCGCCGGAACGGATCCTGACAGGCGTTCGATGAGGGAGCGTTTTTTGGTAAACATACGATTACGGTTCGCACATTAACGGATAAAAGCAGAGGTGTTCCGGTACGTTCGGTATTTCACGATCTCAGAAAGCGCGAAAATGACGACGGCGCCAACCCACACGAGCAAAAGCGCTTCGAACGTACGTGAGCCGTCTTGACTGATTATAAGAAGGTTGAACGCCGTATGCAATGTGATGGCGAGGATAACGCCGAGGGCTGCATAGGCCATGCGCACGTTCGGGAGCTTGTTATACGAGAATGCGAGCGTGAACCCGATGGTTGCGGAAGCGACAACGTGCAGGAGCGACGAGCCGAGGAAGCGTAGGTCGCTCGCAAGCATCCCTTCCGTGAGCTGCCCGGCCATGATGGGGTGGAACACGAACAGGACGTTTTCGAGCGCGGCAAAGCCGATCGCGACGGTCATCAGATACACGGCGTAATCAAGCGGCTCATCGACCTCGGGACGCCAGAGGATGAGAAGGGCGGCGAGCGCGTATTTTACCGTCTCTTCGACGGTGGCCCAAGCGATGATGGTTTGGAAGCTGTCGAGCGGAAGTGCGAGATGGAGTTGTGCGTACTGCTCAAGCGGGAGGACGAGCGGGACGCCGAGCATGCCCGCGAAGAGTGCGAGCGCGATGATGCGCTTCGGCTCCGGGTTTCGGGCATCCTCCTTGAGAATGAAGTACAGCCAAATGAACGGAGGAAGGAACCCTCCGAGAATGACGAGAACGGTCGGGACAAACATCACCCCTCTATTCTACCGCGGCCAGGCGGCAACCATGAGAAGTTTCTCGGACTGGTTGGGGATGCGCTGCCAGATCTCCTCAGTGACGAAGGGCATGAAGGGGTGGAGGAGCTTGAGGAGGGTGTCGAGAGTGTCGCGCAGGAGGCGCGCGCGCGAAGCGCGCGCGGCAGCGTCCTCACCAAGAAGAATCGGCTTCGACTCCTCGAGGATCTCATCCGCGAGCCGGTGCCAGGTGAAGTGATAGAGCTTCTCGGCAGCGAGGTGGATGCGGTACGCCTCAAGGTCGGCGGTGACGTCCTTGGCGAGCGCGGAAAGCTCGTCGCGAATAGCGGCATCGGCCTGGGTGAACTCGGCCGCAAGCTCCACGCCCTCCGTGCGCTCCAAAATAAACCGCGTGATATTCCAGAGCTTATTCGCAAAATGTTTGTAGCCTTTGATCTTGTCTTCAGAGATGCGCATGTCAGTTCCTGGCGTGTTGCCGACCATGAGCGCCATGCGTGCAGCGTCCGCGCCGAATTTAGCAGCGATGTCGAGTGGGTCGAGATTGTTGCCCAGAGACTTGCTCATTTTTCGCCCCTGCGCGTCGCGAACGAGGCCGTGGAGATAGATAGTCTTGAAGGGAACCGTGCCGAGTGCGAATTCGGTCATGAGAATCATGCGAGCCACCCAGAAAAAGAGGATGTCGTATCCGGTCTCTATGAGATCGGTGGGGTGATAGGCGCTAAGATCCGGTGTTGTCTCCGGCCAGCCGAGTGTCGAAAAAGTCCAAAGACCCGATGAGAACCAGGTATCGAGTGTGTCTTCGTCTTGTGTCCAGCCTTCGTCTTCCGGCGCCTCGCCCACGGCAATTTCCTCGCCGCGATACCACACCGGGATGCGGTGCCCGTACCATATTTGGCGGCTGATGCACCAGTCGCGCAGGTTTTCGATCCAGTGTCGGTACACTTTTTCGAATTGTTCGGAGACGAAGCGTATCTCGCCACGCTCGATGGGTTCCAGCATGAGTTCTTTGAGCGTCTTGCCGCGTCCAGGAATCTCTTTGTTGACGGCGATCCACCATTGCAGCTTCGGAAGCGGCTCGATAATGCCGCCGGTGCGCTCGGCGGTTGCGATGTTCTGCCGCGTATCTTCTTCCTTTTCGAGGAGTCCCTCGCTCTTAAGCCATTCGATGACCAACTCGCGTGCCTCGGTCGTCTTCTTGCCCTCGAGGCGACCTGGAACGGTCATCTTCGCGTACTCATTGATGACGATATTTTCGTGCGAGAGGTTGTGGCGCTCGGCGATTTCCCAGTCAATCTTGCTGTGCGCTGGGGTGACGCCCACAGCCCCTGTGCCGAACTCTGGATCCACATCTTTGTCGGCGACAACGTTTATATGGATTGGAACGTCGCAGAAGACAGCGTCGTATTCCTTGCCGACATATTGCTGGTAGCGCGTGTCATCTGGGTGCACGGCTACGGCAACATCACCCACTTTAGTCTCAGGGCGGGTCGTAGCGACGGGGATAGGGAAGTCCTTGCTGTAGCGGAAGGTGTAGAGTTTCGCCGTGCGCTCTTCGTAAACGATTTCGTCGTCGGAAATAGTCGTCTGACCTTTTGGGTCCCAGTTCACGATGCGCAAGCCGCGATAAATGAGACCGGCATCGTACATTTGCTTGAAAACGGTGCGGACTGCTTTGTTACGTGCCTCATCGAGCGTGAACGTCTCGCGCGACCAGTCGAGCGATGCGCCCATCGTCTTCAGCTGTTTGACGATGGTGTCGTGACTCTCTGTGGCGAATGCCTCGACGCGCTTCAAGAGCTCTTCGCGGCCAAGGTCGTGGCGACTTCTACCTTCCTCTTTTTTCAGTTTCTTTTCGACAACGGACTGAGTTGCGATGGCTGCGTGATCGGTGCCCGGGAGCCAGAGCGTGCGAAAGCCTTGCATGCGCTTGAAGCGGACGAGCGTGTCCTCAACCGCGAGCATGAGCGCGTGGCCCATGTGGAGACGGCCAGTGACGTTTGGCGGTGGCAGAACTATCGAAAAGGTCGGTGCGTCAGGCTTCGCGGCGCCTGCTGCGATGCAGGTGTCCGGATTAAAAAAGCCGCTCTGTTCCCACTGGGCGTAGATACGCGGCTCAGTTTCTGTCGGGTCGTAGGGCTTCAGGAACTTTTCATCCATAGCTAAAATGTAACAAAAAATGCGCAAAAAAAAAGCGGCTGCACAATGAAGTACAGCCGCCCTGCCAGAATTAATCTTTGTAAAGAACAGTGCAGGGAACCCCTTGCTTAGTCCAACGCGCATGCAAGCATTGGACGGGGAAAGACTCCCTACCAAGACCAACCCCCTCACTCCAACCATGTTCCGGACAGTGTGTTACTGGCGTCACACGTGCAGTTCATGGTGACCATCGCTGTACCCCATAGGCGACTAGGAGATCTCCCTGGAACTCCAGATTGATATGGGCTTGGCCTCAGTGCATTTCTGCTTTTAGTATACAGAATCAAAATAATCTGTCAAGCCTCTCGAGAAGTAATTTTCAATACGCACGAAATATGGCTAATATTATGTGTATTTGAGCATATCTTGTCACCTCTTACGTGAGCGAGGCGTTGCCGTTGGCGCGGAGGGTGGAAGGGTCGGCGAATTCGCTGCGGAGCGCGTGGTAGTAGCCGGCGAGGGCGATCATGATGGCGTTGTCGGTGGTGAGGGCGGCGCGTGGAATGCGCAGAGAAACATCCGGATGCTCACGTGCGATGGCTTCAGCAAACGAGCGGCGGATATGCGCATTTGCCGAGACGCCGCCGCCGAGCACGAGCGTCTGCGCGCCGGTTTCTTCGAGCGCTCGCGCGGTTTTTGCGAGGAGTACCTCGGTCGCGGCATTCTCAAACTCGAGTGCGATCTGCGCGCGTGTCTGATCGTCGACATCGCCAAGGCTCTGTATCAGGTAGCGCGCGGCGGTCTTCAGGCCGGCGAAGGAAAAGTCACAGGTCGCGTCGTGGAGCATCGGCCGTGGGAGCGTGTGCGGAGTTTCGATGTTGGCGCCGCGCGCGCCTTCGGCGCGCGCGGAAATTTCTGGGCCACCTGGGTAGGGGAGGCCGAGGAGCCGCGCGACCTTGTCGAACGCTTCGCCGACCGCGTCGTCGCGTGTCTGCCCGACGAGCTCGTACGAAAGCCACTGCCGCATCGCGACGAGCTGTGTGTGCCCGCCCGAGATGAGGAGCGCAAGCACAGGGAGCGCAACGTCTTTGATGACGAGCTCGGTATCAGTCACATGCGTGGCGAGTGCAGCCATAATGTGCCCTTCCATGTGGTTTACTGAAATGAGCGGCTTGTTCCAGGTCTTTGCGAGCGCCTTCGCGAAATTAACCCCGACCCAGAGCGCAGGCTCGAGGCCGGGACCAGCGGTCACTGCGATGGCGTCGATCTCAGGCGCCTCGATCTCTGAGACAAAATCGAAAAAAGCCTCTGCGAGCCCTTCCTCGCGCGTAAATATTGCAGCAATCTCCTCGCGCGTCTCTTCAGAAAGCTCCTGGCCATCTTCGCGCACAAGCTCGGCTTCTTCGAGCGCGGCACGCAAGAGAGGCACGATGTTTTTCGCGTGCTCACGCTTGGCGAGCGTGGGGAAGACGCCACCATAGGGGCGGTGCAGGTCTATTTGCGAGAGGAGTGCGTTGCCAAGGATGCGAAACTGCGCCGTGGCCGCATCGCCCGTTGCCTCGACGATTGCTACTGCGGTTTCATCGCAGGAGGTCTCAATGGCAAGAATCTTCATGATGGTGGTAGTATACCTTTCATGCAGCGAAATGACCTCCTCGTGTGGATGGACCTCGAGATGACGGCGCTTGATGTGCGCAAAGACAAGATTACCGAAATAGCGGTCGTCCTCACCGACAAAGACCTCAATGTGGTCGCGGAAGGTCCCGACATCATCATTCATGTCGAGCCGGAAGCGTTTGCGGATATCTCAGAAAGCGCCCGCGCGGTGCTCGAAGCGAATGGTTTAGAAAAGCTCACGGCAGCGAGCACAACGACCGCCGAAGAGGCACAGGCGCAGGTGCTCGCCTTCCTGAAGGAGCACGTTGCGCCGCAGAGTGCGCCGCTGTGTGGTAACTCCATCCACATGGACCGACATTTTCTACGTATCCAGATGCCGGAGCTCGAAGCGTATCTTTTCTATCGCACTATCGATGTCTCCACGCTCAAGGAGCTCGCGCGCCGGTGGGCGCCAAAGATATACGATGCGGCGACGCGGCACAAAGGGCAAGGCTCCCACCGCGCCAAAGATGACATCCTCCAATCAATCGAGGAGCTGCGCTTCTATCGCGAGCACTTCCTCAAGATTTAATCCTCCTCGATCTCGACCCACGGCACCTCGCCGTTCTTGATGAAGAACCCTGCCGAGCCAGGGTGTCCGCCACCGCCATAGTGTGCGGCGATTTCCGATACGTCGACTGAGCCGTCGCTCCGGATCGAGACGCCGAAGCCGTCTGGGTGGGCAGTGACCACGAGCGCGATGGGTGGCAACTTCTCATAGAGTGCATGTGCGACATGCGAGCGCATGGTGATGGAGGGCAGCGTCGTTGCGAAATAGCATTCGTATCCTTCGAAGCGCACTTTCTTCGCCGCTTCCACGGAAAGGCCGGCGAACGACTCGAAGTATCTGGTCGCGAGCGCCGCCTTTTCGAGGAGTGTCGGGCGCGTCGAATCGTCTTCAAGCTCGTGCACGAGCGCATCCCACACCTGGAAATCGTCCGGCGTGACCGCGAGGTATGAAAAGATGTCGTGCGTCTCAGGCAAGGCGAAATGGTAGAGGTCGCCATCTTCGAGGCGCTTCATGAGCCATGGCATCGGGGTGTCGGGATGGAAGTAGCTCCAGGCAATGGTTGCGCCGGAGCGTGCAGTATCGTGGACGTGCTCGGGGACGCTTTCTGCGATGGCGCGCGAGCTTTGATGATGGTCGAGCACAACGACGCGTTTTGCGGTTTGGAGGAGCTGCTCCATGGCGCCTGGATGCTCGAGCGCGAAGTCGAGAATGTAGATTTCTTTGCCTTCGAGTCCTTCGGGCAACTCGTCGCCATAGCCGGCGGGGAGGTAGGCGGCGGTGTCGCCGAATTTTTTCCACGCCGCATAGGCAGCGCCGAACCCGTCCGGGCATTTCTTGTGGTAGATGACGACAATCGGTGTATCCATAAAACTATTGTCGCACGAAGCGCACGTAAATGCCGGCAGGGATAACGCGCGTGCCGTCCTGTTCGGCTATGACGAGCTCACCGTACTCTGGCGTCTCGTTTGGGAAAACATCCTCCACAAGTTGCAGGAAGGATTGCGGTGCGTAGCCAGCGGCGTAGCCGTTCAGTATGAAAAATGCGCCAGGAGTTTCCGAGAGAAGCTCGGAGAGTGCTTTCATGAGTGCGGGCAGGTCTTGCTCGATGTGCCAGACCTCACCTTTTGCGCCGCGGCCGAAGGCAGGCGGGTCGAGGATGATGCCGTCGTAGCGGTTGCCGCGGCGTGCCTCGCGCTTTGCGAACGCGAGTGCGTCATCGAGGATGTAACGGAGGCTGCCTTCCGGAACATGTGAAGATTCGGCGTTTTCGCGCGCCCAGGTGAGGCTTTGCTTGGATGCATCAACGTGGGTGACATGCGCGCCAGCGAGTGCAGCGACGATGCTTGCTGCGCCCGTGTAGCCAAAAAGATTGAGGATCTCTGGTGCGCGAGAGGTTATGCGCCTCATATGCTCGACGTGTTCACGCGACCACTCCCAGTTGGGCGCCTGCTCGGGGAAGATGCCGGTGTGCTTAAAGGAGGTGAGGCGTGCATTCAAGCGCATATCGCTCCACGTGACGGGCCACGTCTCCGGCGTGTGGGAGGCGTGTTTCCATGTGCCGTTCTTGCCCTCCCATGAGAACGTCGCCGCTGCGCGAGCCCAGAGCTCTGGCTGCACTTTCGCCCAAAGTGCCTGCGTTTCCGGCCGTGCCACGATGACCGAGCCGAATCGCTCCAGCTTCATGTTGTCGCCCGAATCGAGGAGCTCGTAATCGCTCCAAGCGCGCGTGGTCAGATCGATACGTTTCGCCATACCTAATGAAGGGCGTTGGGGTGCTGAGTGCTCCACGCGTAGAAGACGACCGCCGCCGAGGCGGCCACATTGAGCGACTCACAGCGCGAGTGCATGGGAATGGAAAGCGCAACATCGCAGAGCTCGAGTGTTTTTTCGCGCACGCCGGTCGCCTCATTGCCCATGATGAAAAGCGCAGGTGCATCGAAGCGTTCCGTGGTGAGCGGGTTC
Organism: bacterium; assembly: GCA_021789225.1. Taxonomy (GTDB): domain Bacteria; phylum Patescibacteriota; class Minisyncoccia; order Phycocordibacterales; family Phycocordibacteraceae; genus C7867-001. Next base: position 8,113 of record JAJYJQ010000030.1, read on the forward strand.
GCGCCCTCCATGGCGAGTCCGTACACCCAAAAGCCTTGCTCTTTGAGTGTACGCACGGTGGCGTTCACATTGCCAATGGAAACGAGCGGTACACGAAATGCCATACCTGCCGACGCTTTCACCACAGTGCCCGTGATGCCGGCCTGGTTGTGTTCAGGAATCAGCACACCCGAAATGCCAAACGCAGCCGCCGAGCGGATGATGGCGCCGACGTTGTGCGGGTCCTGCACCTCACCAAGCAAGACGAGCGCAGGGTTTGTGCTCATGTCGAGCGTCTGCACAAACGCATCGAGCGGTAGGAGCAGGGCAGCAGGGTCGAGCACGCCAATGACACCCTGGTGGACCGCATCCTTTCCGACGCGGCTCTCGCCATTTTCTTTAAGTGGCGAAGAAGGGATTTTTGCCTGCGCGATGAGCCCTCGCAGGTGTGGGTCTTTGATATCCGGATCGAGAAACACTTTCCGTATTGCCTGGGGCGCATGCGCAAGCGCCTCCGAAAGCGCGTGTTTGCCGTAGATATAAACCTTCTCTTTTTTCTGGTGCCGTTCTGGCATGGTGAATGTGCGCGGTATAGGATTCGAACCTATGACCCCAGACACGTCAAGTCTGTGCTCTAAACCAACTGAGCTAACCGCGCTGACAGATCGGCTTCGCAAGTTCATCGCAGAAGCCATTTGCAATATACATGAGTCTGCGTTGTATTGCCACTCTGCCGCAGGATATCGAACAGACGCCTTTGTAGTGGTCGTAGGTCTTGGAACGCACCGTGCGCTTGTCGATGAGCGGCTTGCCGAAATTCTCTCGCGGCAGCTTCAGCGTCTTCGACCAGTATCGCACGAGCTCTTCTGGGTCCTGATCGGAGCGCAGATGCAGATGGCAGCGTATCTTCTCAGTAGGGACATCGTAGAGAGTTTGCAGGCTTGAAACGAAGAATCGCGCGATGCGTGCATCCGAGCTCGCGAGTGTCGTACTATTTGTTTTTGCGCCCTCGCCAAGGTAGAGCATCGCGAGCGCTAATTCTTGAATTTCCGGATGCGTAGGAAGCTTGTCTAGAACTTGCGCACCTTGTCTGGCAGCTTCAGCTATTCGAGCTTCTTTCTGTCCATTGTGCCACTGCACCGCTTTCTTGC
>JAJYJQ010000031.1 GCA_021789225.1 bacterium
GAACACGACGCCGAACGCGCCATACGAGAAGAAGCTGATGATACCGCCGAAGTCGGACTTCCGGCGCGCCACCGCTGCTGCGCGCGGCGCGAACGATGTCGGTATGGTAGGAGGCAGCGCCATTTGTAGCATAGTATACCCCACGCGTCCGTCGGCGATGCGGGACGTCTGTGCAAAACTATGCGCGGGTCATCGCTCTTCGAGCTCGCGCAACGCGAGCCCGACCGCGACTGCGAACTCAGGACCGATCTCTTCGAGTACGGACCGCATGAACGCCGGATACGCCGTCTTCTCGAACGGGTCTGCGATCCGCACGTCTATCGAGAAGAAGTCCTTGGCGTACGAGCCGAGCGACTTCGTGACGCCGCCGCCGCCGGTTAGCACGATCGAGGACACGGACTTGCGATGCGCCGTCTCGTACTGGATGAGCACGCGACGCGCTTCGGAGAATATGCGCGCGAAAACCACCTTGGAGCTCTCGCCGTCGTTCATGCCCTTCTCCTTCTTCATCGCCTCGGCGCTGGATATGGACATCCCTCCGGAGACGGAGATAGCGTGCGTGATATCCTGGCTGCCGGCATTGAGAGAGTGCGAGAGAGCGACCACGCCATGCTCGACGACGTAGATCTTCGTAGAGCCCGCGCCGATGTCTATCACCATCACAGGCTTGACAGGCTCGTCCACCACGGCGCGGATAGTGCTGAATATCTCTATCTCATAGAAGCTCGACGAGAGCTTCGCGCCGGCGATGACGCTCTGCAGCAGGGCGAGCTCATCGTTATGGACAGCGACGATGAGCACATCGACCGTCTTCCGTTCTCCCTTTTCTTCCTGCGGATTCGCCTTGGGTACCACGAACCAGTCGAGCTGCACTTCGCTCACCGGCACCGGGACATACTTCCGCGCCTCAAGCTCTACGACCGTCTTCTGCTCTTGCGGATCCTTGCGGTACGGCAGCTCGACGAGCGTAAGCAGTGACCGTGAGAACGGGACGGACACGCCGCAGTTTGTGGCCGTGACCTTTGATTCGCGCAGCAGGTCTTTCAGTGCCTCCGTAATCTGCTCCGGAGATAGATTGGTCGCCTGGCCGATGTCTCCGCCTGCATACGGCCCGAGCGCGAGCTCGCCGTACGTCTCAAGCACCGCCTTTCCGCCCTCTTTGCGAAGCTGCACCACTTTGAGCGACGAAGATCCGACGTCGACGCCGAGGACGCTATTCTCTTTCTTGCGGAATAGGAAATCGAGGAATGCCATGCGAAGATGATACCATGAGAAAGATCCTCGACCTGCTCTTTCCTCCGCGCGAAGACGAGCTTGCTCTGAGAGGCATCGCCCGGGACGAGTTCCTCGCGCTCCTCGCGCCGCGGCTCGTACCCGCCACACGCCCAGGGACCGCGGTCATGCTCCCGTTCGCGCATCCGGCAGTGCGGTCAGCCATACATGAAGCCAAATATCACGGCGACGCGCACGCGTTCGCGCTCCTCGCATCAGCGCTCGCCGACTACCTCCGCGACTCCGACTATGTAGGGTTTCGTAAACCCTACATAGTCGTGGTGCCGGTGCCACTCGGAAGGACACGGCGCAAAGAGCGCGGATATAACCAGGCCGAAGAGGTCGCACGTCGTGCGCTTCGCACACTTGGAAAAGAGTTCACGGACGCTTTCTCGCTCGAACCAGACCTGCTCTTGCGCACGCGCGAAACGGCCTCGCAAGTATCGCTTCCGCGGCGCCTGCGCGAAGAGAACATGCGCGGCGCCTTCGGCGCCGCGCATATTCTCGACCCATCGCCCTCCTACCTCGTCATCGACGATGTCGTCACCACCGGAGCGACCATGCAAGCGGCCATCGACGCCCTGCGAGCGGCCGGGGCCGAGCATGTCATTCCTCTCGCGCTGGCGCACTAAATTTGCTACTCTGCCTTTATCGGAGACGTGGCTGAGTGGTCGAAAGTACCTCACTGCTAACGAGGCAGGGATGAAAGTCCCTCGAGGGTTCGAATCCCTCCGTCTCCGCCCGATTGAGCGCTAGTGTTTACCGTCCGTTTCCCCTCATAGGGCGAAGGGACACCGAACTTTCTGAACGGCGTCTTGCGCCGCTATTGTGCTGACTGGTCAAGAGCATACAATGATGAAATATGGCGGAAGCGGAAAAGCATAACACCGACAGCTACTTGCCCGATCGCCCGATCGAGGAGGAAAAGCAGGACAGGTTCAAGCGTTCATATTTCGCAAAAAGAATCGCTGATTCGATAGGCGCAAGAACCGACACGAGCGGTCTGGTTATTGGGCTGTACGGGCAATGGGGCGACGGCAAGACATCGACGCTAAACCTCATGGCCGCCCACCTCGAAAAGTATCCCGATACTGTCGTCACGAGATTCAATCCTTGGTTCTTTCAATCAGAGCACCTGCTCATCGAGGGCTTCTTTGAGCACTTAGCGAAAGAGGTCGGCAAGGTTATGGTTACGGCCGGACAGGATTTTGCGGATAGCGTTCGCAAATACGGCAGCCTTCTAAGCATCGTCGCAAGCTCGATCAGCATAGGCGGCGTCAGCGTCAACTTTGACGCGATGACGAAAGCCGCTAAGGCATTTCAGAAAAATCCGACTCCCATTGAACTGCGAGACCGCATTAGCGGCATTCTGAAAAGTAGCGGCAAGCGAGTAGTGGTTCTCATCGACGACATCGACCGTCTCGACAAGGAGGAAATCCATCAAATCTTTAAGCTCGTGAAGCTGTCAGGCAACTTCGAGAATACGACCTACGTCCTAGCTTTTGATAAGGAGATGGTCGCGGCGGCACTGGCCGAGAAATATGCCTCCAGCATAAAAGATAAGGCCGGTACCCAGTTCCTAGAGAAAATAATTCAGGTACCCCTTCACCTTCCTACCGTGGAGAGGCAATTGCTGCATCGCACGTTCTACAAAGACCTGGACGCCCTGCTCAAGGCGCATGAGGCCGAAGCGTCGCAAGCGGATGCCTTTAGCTTCGCGCAAGAGTTTCCCACGAGCATCGGTCATGCGCTGCGAACGCCGCGCCAGATTACCCGTTACATAAACGCGATCGCATTCGCGCTGCCTCTTCTGAAAGACGAGGTCAATATTCGAGACCTTTTATTCATCGAAGGCCTGCGGGTCTTTAACCCCAATGTTTACACGGCTGTTCGCGATAACGCAGATTTTCTCCTGAATGGCTTCGGAATCCGCGCACGCGAGAAAGAAGCCAAAGATTTCGTGAAAGGTCTTATCGAACAGCTCCCGACTCCCGAAGAGAAAAAGGGTATCGAAGGCCTGTTGGAGAAACTGTTTCCTCATACCGGATCCGCATCGTACGGTGACGACTGGGAGACGAAATGGGCTCGCGAGAAGCGGGTCTGCTCGCACGCCTATTTTCAGCGCTATTTCAGCTACGCGATACCCTTCTACGATATTTCTGACGTCGGCTTTCAAGACTTCTTGAGCGAGATTGGCAAGATGAAGAGCACGGCGGAAATATGTGCGCGGACGAGGAAGTATGCCGAAGCGAATGACCTTAAGGCCATCGTGCCGAAAGCGCGTCATTACGAAGATACGATCGAGCTTCCCACCGGACAGAAGCTGGCAATGGGTATCACTGCTAACGGCGACTTGTTGCCGCCAGAAAACGACCCGTTCTTTTCGACCGCATCCCAAGCGATCTATTTCATGATGAAGATAATGAGCCGCACCCCGAAAGCGGGGCGGGACAAATTTGCAAAGCAAATCTTAGAAAACGCGAAGCCAACACAGTTTGCCGTTAAGTGCTTCATGCACCTTCGACGCGACGAAAAAGAGACGAAGGAGCACCTAATCTCCAAGGAATCAGAGCAACGGCTCGGGAAGACGCTCGCTAAGAGAGTGCGCTCCGATTTTGAAATTAAACCTCAATATCTAGACGGCCGCGAGGGCGTTATTAACGCGTTCTGGCTTTGGAACTCTTTTAGCAGAAAGGGAGAGCTTGCTAGGCATCTGACTCAGCGTCTGGAAGCGTACCCGGATGAAGTAGCCCAACTTCTTGCGACCCTCACTGGAACGGCGTACGGCGGAGACGGCCCGCCGCACATGAGCGACTTCGATACGCGGTCTTATGAGGAATTAGCAAAAATCGTTGACATCAAGAAAGTTCGCGAGGCGGTCGATAAGTCCAAATACAAGGCCGAGCTGGATCCCAAGAAAAATAACCGGAGGGATGAACTCGAAGAATACCAGAGGGTCGTCAACCAATTCGTCGCCGCGCACGACTTGAAAGCGCAACAAGTAGCTACTTCTCCAACCGCAGCACCTTCTGGCTCAGCACCAACCGGCTCTTGATGCAGAGCAATAGCTCCCGCTTCTCCGTCACGCTCCCTTCCTTGAGGAGATACTTGGCGTAGTCACGGAGGTCGAGTTCCTTGTCGGGAGTTATATGCGACGCTCCGGCAAAGCTCCGCTGGAACTTTCTCATGCGCTCCACCTCCGCCTCGAACTTCTGCCGCATCGTGATGCGGTTGAGGTCTATCTCGTCGATAATCTTCACGAGCTGCTCGATCAGTTCCTCCTCCCGGATATAGCCGCCCTTGCAGGAGGCGTCCCGCGCCTTGGTGCAGCCGTAGTAGACATAGCGGTTGGAGGTGCCGTCTTTCAGCTTCTTGAACTTCTCGTCCGCGCTAATGCCGCTTCCGCAGTCCCCGCAGACCATGAGCTTGGTGAAGGCGAACTCCTTAATGTCCGAGCGCACGATGCGATCGCGCTTCAACTGTTCCTGCACCTTGTCGAACAGCTCCTTGGTGATGATGGGCTGGTGCTTGCCCTGATACCAGTTGCCGCTCTTCTCCGGGTACTCGAAGACGCCGTAGTAGAAGGGGTTTTGGAGGACGAGGTATACGCTCGAGAGCGTCATGTTCTTGTTGGCGCGGCTCGTGAAGTTGAGGTCGAACTTGAGCCACTGGTGGATGCGGCGTCCGCTCCATTTTTCGTTCGCCGCTTTCTCGAACATCTGCTTGATGACGGGCGCACGGAGCGGGTCAATAATGGCCTGGCACTTCTTGTCCAAGTCCTTCTTGTCGTTGCTGTACCCGACGGGAGCCACGCCTGGCCGCAGTCCCATCTCGCAGCGGGTTCTTAGTCCTCTCCGCACATTCACGCCTCGGTTGTCGTTCTCGAGCTTGGCCTGGCTCCCGAGAATCATGAGGAGGAACTTCTCGCTCGGGCTGTTAGAGAACCTCTGGCCGAAGGTGCGTATCTCGTGGAGCTTCCCGGCGTCCATGAGATCTACGATCTTTCCCAGGTCGCCCGCGTTGCGGCTGATGCGGTCTGGGGCCCAGGTGAGTATGGCGTTGTATTTTCCTTCCCGTAGTTCTTCGACGATCTCATTGAATATCGGCCTCTGGCCAGTCTCCTTTGCAGAATGCGATTCACGCTTCATCGTGACTACCTCAAGCCCCTCGCGATCTGCCAGCTGGAGCATTTCCTTGATCTGACTATCAATGCTTAGTATCTGCTTCTCCTCGCTCTCGGTACTCTTACGAGCATAGAGGCAGTATGTGACCCTTATGGGGGCTTGTATTTGCTTGGCCGGGAACCCATTCGGCACCTGTATCGTGTTCATACCCTAATGGATGACGCTGATGCCTCTGGGGGTCAAGAGCGTCCGAACACCCTGGAATTGATAACTAGTCGCCTAGGGCACCTTGATCCTCGGCGTTCTTTTGCTGTGACCGACGCCACTCCTCACGACAGCAGATCTGGTAAATGCGATTTGAAGTCACACCGAATAATCCGCCGATCTCCCGATAGGTTTCCCCTTGCTCGCGCAGCTCAATAATTTCTCGCGTACGATTTTTGTTTTCTTGTTGTCGCATAGACATATAGGATCTACCTTCTTAAATTCGCATGCAAGAGGGTGGAAAGTGTCTCTGGAGCACACCTCCACACCGTTACAAGCATGACTTTTGTTTCGAAATGATCCACTTACGGGGTCAATGAATTTTATGGTTTGGGGGAACACTGCGAATTCTTGAACTCGAGATGTCTTAGCACGTTCTATAATTTTATGTAATGAAACTCGACGAGGCATTACTCATCCTGAATCTTGAATTGAAGAGATTACGCCCAGAAACATTTACGAGCACGTGGATATTTCATCATGCTCCTCGCGTCTACCATTTCGCGCGTCTTAATCTCCGAACAGAAACTGGTGAGATAGATTGGGATATCGTTACCCGCGGGCTTGATCGTGAGTTTAGTAAACGATGGACTGGGCGTAGGAGGAAATGCCGATCTTACGAAAATAGCGATGAGGTAGAAAGAGTCCTCGTTAAGTATCGCCCTAAGCTCTACGTATTCATCGCACCGCAAAATAGAGATGACGAGGACTTACGAGATCGCATCAGTATCCGATTGATACGCATCGCCCAGCGTGGGAATGTCCTTGCGCAAAAAGAGGCCAAGATATTACTTCGGTATGCTGCTGACGAATGGGTCGAGCGATTCCCGATGTTGTGTCGATGGAAATATAACAGCGAGCAGCTCGATGAACAGATAGTAGGATGCATCCGTCGATATCGCTTCACTGGCTCCTTTCTCGGCTATCTTTATACAACGCTCCTCTACTCAGGAAGAGGACTGCGTCCGTATATTCACTCGATGAACCCGTATGCCGAGGTTCTGAAAAGACGAGAGCAGAGAATGTTGTGCAGGATCCTGAGACGGGTGAGATCAAGATGTATGAGAAAGGTATGTTCTCCTTTACATAAGACAGCGGACCTAGACAGGTATTGTATTTATGTAATCTAATGGTATAGTGGGGTTAGAGTATTTTATGTCTCCTCGCACTGTGATGAGACACAAATCGAATTAAGGAGAACCTTGAAATGTATAATGAAACTATGCTTAGCAACACCCTTGGGAAATTCTTTGGCATGCGTTCATCAGTACGATCACTCGTATTCCTCTATTGGATCTACGCGTTTACCGGCAGCATGGTGGGCGTATTCACTCAGATTTTCCTCTATCAGAAATTCACGAGCGTCTCACTGAATGTCGTTGCGACAATCGTGTTCTACACCGGCATCATGATTGGCCTCGTTGTTCCCGGATTCTTTGCTGCGGTATGGCGTCTCAATATCAAGCGTGGTTTTATGTGGAGCTTCCTCATCATAGGAGTATCCATTCTTTACCTGCTTCATATCAGCACCGTTTGGGAAGCGTATCTGGCGATGTTTCTGTGGGGCGTTGGACAAGGCGTGTTCTGGCTCACGGTGAATACGTTTGAGCTTTCTGAGACTAAAGATGGCGAGCGCGATTTCTACTCATCGGTTCTCAATGCGGGAAATCAAGTGCTGTCTCTTGCGGGACCCGCGACTGCCGCGCTTCTTATCTGGCTCTCGAGTAACATACTCAACCTCGGCACCTACACCCTGCTCTTCACGGTCGCTCCGGCTGTGTTTCTTCTCGGCTTCTTCTGCTTCTCGAACATTCGAGATTATCGACCACAACCGATACAGTGGGCTGATGTGAGACACTTCTTTACCGATCGTCGGAACCAAGCTGCTCAGCTGTACACTCTAGGGACGGGCTTCCAGCAAACGCTTGGTATCACGGTTCCACCGCTCGTTATCCTACTTATCCTCGGGACTCCGCTTCGGGTCGGTGTGTACAATACCTTCTTCGCGATCTTCTCGGCCGTTTGCATCCTCGTCATTGCTCAGTACCGAACGCCTGAGAATCGTATCAAGATATATGGCATTACCACCTTCGGTGTCGTGTTGGCGATAGTGTGGTTTGGCTATGCCTTCAGTCTCGCAGCGCTGGTCATCTACACGCTTGTCGATGGCATCCTGTCACCACTCATGAATGTCTCGTCACACGTGATTGATCTGAGTGCAATGGAAATAGGGAGAAGCGAATCCGACTTCTACGCCACAATGATTCTGCGGGATTTCTTCTTGTGGGTCTGGCGCAGTCTGGGTGGCATCGTGTTTCTGCTTGTCATAGGTCTTGTTGGCACGGAGAAAGCTTCATTATCTGCCGGTCTCTATCTGCTTGCCGGTGGGTTCCTGACTATGTACTTTGGCGCATTTCTTCTTCACAAAATTCAAGAAAGGAGACGCATATAAAAAACTAGCCCGTCGCACAAATATCGTGCGACGGGCTGTTCATATGGATAGGGCCTATCCACCGATGTATCTGAACGCCTCGAGAATTTGCGCCCAGAAGATCTTGAAGGTTGTGGCGACGCCAAGCAATATCATTGCCGTCACGAGTATCCGTAACGGCGCAGCCTCGGTGTCGAATATCGTCGTGCACCATGCGAAGTTGTAGTGCTTGGCGATATAGTAGAACGGAACATGATTCGCCACGATGATGTGGAGGGCGAGCAGAATGCCAACCCATATCACGTCGTTGGTCGTTGCCGTACCACAGAAGTAGAACAGGCCGATGAGAGCAAGTCCGATACCGAAGTACGCGACATGAATCCATCCTGCTGGTGAAATTGGACGACCGCCACCGGCAAGCGAATCGGGAAGCGCACCTTTCAGATACACGAAATGATGCATTGCGTAGCTCGCAGCCACGCCGATAATGAGTGCTGGCAAAAGCCAGACGCCCCATTGCTCGTGATACTTCCCGATGATGTACACCGCCGGCGTCACGAAGAGCAAATCGCCCCACATACCGCCATTGGCGATGAAGGGAAATCCGATGGGATACCGCAACACCATTTGACTTGGGAGGAACATGCCGTCGAGGTAGGTAAGACCTGCTTCGACAAGCACCAGAAGGACGCTCGAGAGCGCCAGCATAAGTCCGATTGACATGGGACACCTACCTTTCTTTGTTGAGTCGCGTTTATAGCGACGATAAATGGATCAAAATACCCGAGTTCGGGCATACATCACGATTTGGTATAAGTCAAGGGAAAATTGGTGCCGAGACACTGCCGTAGACGACTGACGTTGGTATATACTTGGAACA
>JAJYJQ010000032.1 GCA_021789225.1 bacterium
CGGCGCGCCGGCGAAGCCGGCGCGCCGTTGTGTTTAACATACTTGCAGTATGTAACGTTTCCACATTAAAATAAGAAGCATGGGGGTCGTCTATAACGTAAATAGGAAATATTTCGATACATGGAGTGCCGGTATGGCATACGTACTCGGATACCTGTACGCCGATGGCAGTCTCGAAGACGCCTCATACATTAGAGGGAAATACGTTCGTGTTTCCAGTGCAGACAAAGATCGAGTAGAAAGCATACGTTCGGCACTATGCTCTTCGCACACGATTGTAAAGGAGAAAGTCCCGCCGCAATCAAAACCCAAATACTTGCTTCGCATCGGAAGTAAAGATTTATACGAGAGCCTGTTGCGATGTGGAATAACCCCGCGAAAGTCACTCACCATGCAGTTTCCTGTTATTCCGACACAATTCCTGGGAGCGTTTGTGCGAGGATACTTTGATGGTGACGGGTCTGTCGTTATAGATCGATATCATGGTCGACCGCGGCGCCTGCTCACCGTCTTTACAAGTGGTAGCAAGGAATTCTTGATGAATTTGCACGCGCATCTTATTGAGCTGTGCGGAGTGACGGGAGGAAATGTCTATGCACATGGAAGCACGAAAGGCGCTTATCAACTTCGATACTCGACAAGAGATAGTCTTCGATTATTTCTCCTCATGTATCCTGCTAGAATGTCGCATCAGTTTCGCTTGCGGAGGAAGTACGATATATTTACTCAGTACATGAAGTTACGTGGAATGACTCGGAAAGACATTCCCAAAGTTCTTGATCAGAAAGGCCCGATGGTGAAGTGGTAACACGTCGATCTGCAAAATCGATATGCGCGAGTTCGATTCTCGCTCGGGCCTCACGTGTGATATCGTTTGTGTATGTCTGCCCGGGTGGCGGAATGGTAGACGCACAGGGCTTAAAACCCTGAGGGGGCCTAAAAATCTCCATGCCGGTTCGAGTCCGGCCCCGGGTACAAATATTCAGATGGTGGCACCTTAATTGCCTTCGTGTCCGCCCGCCTGGATTCGAACCAGGGACCTTCCGCTTAAGAGGCGGCGGCTCTAACCAACTGAGCTACGGGCGGTGAACATTCGCAGTGTACTGGAGATTGGCCAGTTTTTCAACCGCGTGTGGGCAGGATATACTCGACCCAACGGGCGAGTGGCGGAATTGGTATACGCGCATGGCTTAGGACCATGTTCCGAAAGGATTGAGAGTTCAAGTCTCTCCTCGCCCACAAAAGGAAACGCGCTTGGTGCTTTTGCAACGATTGACGAGCGAGGGCGCTGGATATTAAATACCGGCAGAGCATTTGAACTTTTGGAAATCATCCGTGCCAATCCCGGTACGGGCAACATCTATTGTGGAGGTCACATGAGCTGGGGCAATGTGGTTCCTTCCCCGAGCAGCAATCGACGCTGGGTGATGCCGCCGGAGGCTCGCGTAAAGCCGGCGCTGGCAATCCGCGAGGTTGTTTTCACGGACGTGCGCAAGGTCGGAGAGAGAAAGATTGACCAGTGCTTCGCGGACAAGAAGATTTGGTCGCACTGCGACGCGAGGATTCGTACGATGCTTCCATCGGTGCAACCCCGTGTGGGTCCGAGCTGTATTGCTTCCATATCGTTCACGAGGCGCTGGAATCTAGCCGAAGCGCTTCCTCTGCTCCTGGGTGGCGGATATGACCCCGATGCGGCTTTGCCGAGGCAAGCAGTCAATGCCGACTACCCACTTGTCGCGCAACAAATGGAGCGGATGGTCATGATGCTTGAGCGCGGCAAACGGACGGGATTGAGCTTCGCCTGCGGGAATTTCTGCCTCTTCGCCACGAATGATCCAGAAAATCCCGTGGTGCTCGGCCAGATAGTGACAGTTTCGTACCCTCGCTGGGCTGTGAACCTCTTTTCGGTCGAGTGCGTGAACGATTGGCACCAAGACTCATGCCTGAACGTATGCAATTTCGCGTACGAGCATGCAGTTTAGTGCTTGTACTTTCTTGGGAACCCTCGGTTGAGTGCCGAGGGTTCTTTATTTTTTATGCGCGAGAGTGCAGACTTTGAGGTATGCGAAAGAAACGTGTGTATTTGGATTGGGCTTCGGCGGCGCCAGTGTCGAAGGGGGCGGCGCGAGCGTTTGTGCGTGCGCTGAAGGATTCCGGGAACCCTTCGTCGGCACATGAGGAGGGGCGAGTGGCGAAGGCGCGCCTCGAAGAGGCGCGCCGGGCTATTGCGGCGTTGGTCGAGGCGAAAGCAGACGATGTGATCTTCACCTCCGGTGCTACGGAAGCGAACGCGCTTGCGATACGTGGGCATGTTGCGGCACTCATGCGCGCCGGGCATGCGGCGCGTGACATCCACCTTTTATATGCGCCGACAGCACACGCGTCGGTTATCAAAAATGTCGAAGCGCTTGCACGCGAGGGCGTGCATGCTGAACCGCTGCCGCTTCTTTCGGATGGGCGCGTGGATGTGCAGGTACTTGGCGGCATGCTGCGGAAAGAGACGGTGCTCGTTTCGATGGACGCGGTGTGTGGTGAGACGGGAGTGATCGGAAACACGCGCGAAGTGCGCCAGATGCTTGAGCGCGCTCCCAGCGCCGCGCGGCCGCTCTTGCATGTGGATGCGAGCCAGGCACCGCTCACCGAGCGCATCACACGCTCGCATTGGGGTGCGGATCTTTTGGTGCTGGATGCGCAAAAGATAGGTGGCGTGCGTGGCATCGGTGTGCTTGTCGCGCATCGCACGATAGCGCTCGCGCCGGTGATAGAGGGTGGCGGACAGGAGCGCGGAGTACGCTCAGGAACGCAGACGCCGGCACTCGCGCTGTCTTTTGCCGAGGCGCTTGCGGAGGCGGTGAAAGGGCGGGAGGTGTTTCGCGCGCGTGCCCAGCGCGCGCGCGAAACCGTGCTCGGAGCGGTCGCGAGTATCCCAGGGTGCGTTTTGAACGAAGGGAAAGAAACTGTTCCTCACGTCACGAATCTTTCACTCATAGGTCGAGATACTGACTATCTCGCCGCACTGCTCGACGAAGCGGGGTTTGCGGTTTCCACACGCAGTGCGTGCGAGACGGATTCTTCAGGGTCGCGCGTTGTCTTGGCACAGACGGGTGACCCGGCGCGCGCTGCTTCGACGCTCCGGATCTCGTGGGGGCCGGCGACCATGGGGCGCGAACTCGCGCGTTTCGCGCACGCGCTTCGGGAGGCGGTCGCGTTCCTTGACGAGCATAAAATCTCGTCATAACATCACTACTCCCCAAGTGCGTGGCTGGAAGGCGCACGGTATACTACCGGGTATGAATATCGAAGAACTCACCAAATCACAACTGTTGCTTCTGACGGTCCTCGTGACGTTCGTTACGTCTATCGCGACGGGCATCCTCACCGTGTCGCTGCTCGATCAGGCCTCGCCGACCGTGATGCAAAACGTCAATCAGATCGTCGAGCGCACGGTGAAGACGGTAGCGCCGACGCTGCCGACCATCGTGACGAGAGATATCGCTCCGGCTCCGGCGCCTTCAGACGAAGATCGTGTGACTGCCGCGCTTGCCGCACAAGACGCGCGCATCGTGCTCATTTATAAGAAAGGTGCGAGCACCTCGACGCCAGCCACGGCTGTGGGGACGTATCTGTCGGGATCGCGCGTCGTAGTGACCGCCGCTATTGACGCGCTGCCGGCGGACGCTCTGATCGAATTCCCGAACGGCGCGGTTACGCCGGCGACGTACGCAGGGTCGCTCGATGGTTTGTCCCGATACGACTTTGCTGCCGCAGCAGAGCTGCCGAACGCCATCAATCCGCGTCTGGTGCCGAGGGTGGAGCTCCGGTTGGGCCAGACGGTGCTCGCTATCCGTGGTGACGGGAGCGCGACGACCGGCATCATCTCGCGCGCGAGCGCAGAGGGGATTCGCACGACGTTGCCCTCGGTGGGTGGCGGGGTCGGCGCGGTCGACCTCTCCGGCAACCTTGTCGGTATCGCCAGTGGCGATACGAAGGGGACATTCTTCAGTGCGGATACGATTGTGGCGTTGCTCGCGATGCAGTCAGGTGCAACCGCATCCACCAGCTCCAAGGTTCTCACTCAATAACTATGCCTCCATTTCAAAATTTCACCTCTAAAGCAAAAGAAGCCGTGCGCAAGGCGCATGAGCTTGCCATCGAACGCGGCCAGAACCACGTGAATCCGCTGCACCTTTTGGCAGCACTCGTGCTGCAGGAGGAGTCGCTAGTCTTTTCCGTGCTCGACCGTATGGACATCGACACCATCCACCTCTCGGATACGGTGATGGAGACGCTCGAGGCGCCGGAGTCTTCGGCGGTCTTGTCGCCCTCGTACCAGATCTACCTCACGCCGGAGCTCGCGCAGGCGCTCGAAGCCTCGGGCAAGATCGCGGCGCGCATGAATGATCCCTTCGTCGGGACCGAGCACCTCTTCCTCGCGGTGCTGGAGTTTCCGGGCCCTGCGGCGGATATCCTCGCGCGTTTCCGCATCGACAAGGACACGGTCGAAGCGGTGCTGAAAGAAATCAAGAATGCGAAGGATGGTTCGATCGCGGAGCCCAAGCGCTTCCGTGCGCTCGCCAAATTTACGCGCAACCTCACGGCGCTCGCAGCAGACAACAAGCTCGACCCGGTCATCGGCCGGGATGCGGAGATCAACCGTGTCATCCAGATCCTCTCGCGCCGCACCAAGAACAACCCGGTCTTGATCGGTGAGGCGGGCGTGGGCAAGACGGCGATTGCGGAGGGGCTCGCGGCACGCATGGCGGTGAACGACGTGCCGGAGTCGCTGAAAGGGAAGGAGCTCCTCTCGCTCGACCTCGGGCTCATGATTGCCGGTACAAAGTATCGCGGTGAATTCGAGGAGCGTTTGAAGACGGTCATGAAGGAAGTCGAGCGCGCCGAAGGGAAGGTCATCTTGTTCATCGACGAGCTGCACACGCTCGTGGGAGCTGGCGCAGCCGAGGGTGCGATGGATGCGAGCAACATGTTGAAGCCGGCGCTTGCGCGCGGGGAGATCCGCGTCATCGGAGCGACGACCCTGAAGGAGTACCAGAAGCACATCGAGAAGGATACGGCGCTCACGCGGCGCTTCCAGCCGGTGTATGTGCAGGAGCCGACCATCTCTGATGCAATCGCCATTTTGCGCGGCCTGCGTGACAAGTACGAGCTCTTCCACGGCGTGCGCATAACCGACGGCGCGCTCGTCTCAGCAGTCGAGCTCTCGGCGCGCTATCTCTCTGATCGCTTCCTGCCGGACAAGGCGATCGACCTCATCGACGAGGCGGCGTCCGGCTTGCGTATCGCGCTTGAAAACAAGCCGCCGCTTTTGGAGGAGACCGACCGCACGATCCGCCGCTTGGAGATAGAGCGCCAGGCGCTCAAGAAAGACGAGGAGGGCGACCGCGCCAAGGAGATCAAGGAGCGTATCAAGAATATCGATAAGGAAATCGCCGACCTGAAAGAGAAGACGCGCGAGATCGAGCTCAAGTGGAAGAATGAGAAGGAGGTGCTTGAGGGTATTCGCGCTGCCAAAGGCGAGCTCGAAGAGCTCAAAGTGCAGGCCGACAACGCGGAAGCCTCTGCCGACCTCGGGACCGCGGCTGAGATCCGGTACGGCCGCATCCCGGCGTTGCAGCGCGATCTCGAACAGAAGCTTAAGCGCCTGAAGACGCTCCAGAAGTCGCGTCGCATCTTGAACGAGGAGGTGACCGAGCAGGACATCGCGTCGGTGGTGTCGCGCTGGACGGGCATCCCGGTCTCGAAGATGCTCGAGGAAGAGGCGGCGAAACTCGCGCGCATGGAGGATTCGCTCGAGCGCGCCATCATCGGCCAGGACGCGGCCGTAAAGAAAGTGGCCGATGCGGTGAAGCGCTCGCGCGTGGGGATTTCCGACCCGAACCGCCCGATCGGCTCCTTCATGTTCCTGGGGCCGACCGGCGTGGGCAAGACCGAGCTCTCGAAGCGGCTTGCGGAATTCATGTTCAATGACCCAGAGGCGCTCGTGCGCATCGACATGAGCGAGTTCATGGAGAAGCACTCCGTGGCGAAACTCGTGGGCGCGCCGCCGGGCTATGTGGGCTATGAAGAGTCTGGCACGCTCACCGAGCGCATCCGCCATCGCCCGTATGCGGTGGTGCTTTTCGACGAAATCGAGAAAGCGCATCCGGAGGTATTTAACATCTTGCTCCAGGTGCTCGACTCGGGACACCTCACCGACGGCAAAGGACGCAAGGTCAACTTCAAGAACACGATCATCATCCTCACGTCCAACATCGGCGCAGAGTTCATCGACCGTCTGGCGCACATCGGCTTCGGGCACGCGGAAGCATCGAACGCCTCGGAGTACGAGCAAGTGAAAGACAAGGTGATGAATGCGCTGCGCGAGCACTTCCGTCCGGAGTTCCTGAACCGGCTCGATGACATCGTGATGTTCGAGGTACTCAGCAAGGAAGCGCTTGCGAAGATCGTGGAGGCGCAGGTGGCGGAGGTGGTGGAGCGCCTCGCGGGCAAGCACATCACCCTCACGCTCTCGAGCGAGGTGCGTGCGTGGCTCGCGGAGAAGGGGTACAACCCGCAGTATGGCGCCCGTCCGTTGAAGCGCGTCATCCAGGATGTCATCCTCACGCCTATCGCGACGCATATGGTGGAGCAAGGGGTCATGGAGGGCGGCTCGGTTTCCGTGACGCTCAAGAATGGCGCGCCGGTCTTCGAGGTGAAGAAGACGACGGCGCGTCCCCGGCGCAAGGCTGCCGCAGTTGCGTAGCAGGGTCGTTTCTGCTAGATTTTCTCCATGTCCCAAGATCAACTCATAAAGATCCGCTCGACGAAGTCGGACTACACGTATTACACGCGCAAGAACCGCAAGAAGGTCACGCGTAAGATCGAGCTCAAGAAGTACGATCCGATCACGCGTAAGCGCGAAACGTTCAAAGAGGTGAAAAAGTAGTCCACAAAAGGACCGAACCAAAAACCCGCGCCGGCTCCGCCGGCGCGGGTTTTTGGTTCACACGCCATCCAGTTATAATGGAAAGCATGATTCCGCACGCCATCTACCTGAAAAAGCTGGGCGAGCAAGACGGCTACACGACCTGGCTCGTGAACGGCGCCGAGGTACGCAAGCAGATCGACGAGAATTTCGTCGAGTACGACCACCACGGACATTTCCGATTCATTCCGGAAAAAGAATTTTGGATTGACAACGAGATGCCAGAGAAAGAGTATCCGGTGTACATTGCCCGACTCCTCCGCGAGGTGCGCTATGTCGCCGACGGCATGAGCGCGGTTGAAGCGGCGAAGCAGGCCGACACCTTTGAGGCGGAGGCACGCCAACACAGCCAGCGAATTAAGCAGATGCTTGCGAAGCAGAACCAAGTGGTGCTGCGCGATCGCATTCGCAAGAAGAAATGGGAAGAGGTATCGGGTGCTGCCACGGTGTGGCTTGTCGATGGAAATCTCATTCGCGACTCGTACATGCTCGGTTTTGCGGAAGGTGGGCACGGCATCGTCTACGCGTGGATTCCGGAGAATGAAGTCTGGATCGAGGAGTCGCTCAAGCCCGAGGAGCGCGAGTTCATCGTGCTCCATGAGCTCCACGAACGGTATCTGATGTGCTTTCTGAAAAGATGTCGTATGAAGACGCACACCATGGCGCGACAATCGTCGAGGACCATTTCCGCGAACACCGCGAAGGGCTCGCAAAGCGCATCCGGGAAGAAATCGAAAAGAACGATGTGCTTGCGCGGAGGGCGTAGGGTCGCATAGGGAAAACGAATTTCGAACATCAAAATACACTTGTCACATGAACGAGCGGATTCTAGCCGAAGATGTCTTCAAGAGCTTCATTCAAGAGTTCCACAAGCTTACTGCTGAAAACAATGTGAAGCTTGATCTTATCCTGGGAGCAGGCGACTCAGGAGCGGCAATGGTCAAGTATGCAGAGCTTGCTCTTGAGGAGTTCGGCATCTCGATGCCTCCTTCGGTCGTGCTGCCTACATATAGGCATAAGAATGACGCTGAGACTATCCCATTTGATAATGAGGTGTTCCTTCCCGAGATGCGGGAAGCCGTAAAAGATATAGGTGAGCTGGAAAATGTTCTTTTTGTTGACGATGAGATCGGGAGCGGCTCTATGGCGCAAGCGATGCTTGATCTTTTGCTTGATGCCAGGGAAACGGCAGAGAACTTTTCATACATCATCCTAGCTGAAACGCACGATTTCTCTCCAGAGAAGATACGAGGCGCAAAGGTTGTATTCTTGCCATTCTCGCAGAAACACGATGGCTTATGGAGCCTCATCCTAAGGCTACCAAGCGAGGAGGCTATACAGGCGCTCTCCGCAGTCATTCCTGAACGTGAGAATAGGTACAAATATGTGACAAATATTCTCCTCGGACTTCCGGTTAAGAAACTTGTTTCCGATGAAGCCCGTTTTACTCACGTTTACCTAGAAGCTGCTGAAAAGGAGGTTCCCAAGCTTTCTAAGTTACGGGAAGACCATATCGGCTACCTAAAAGCGCTGATTCGCTCAGCTTTGTTCGAATAACGTCCCAGACTCCCAGCCGAACCGTGCGCCTGCGTGTGCTATCATAATTCCGTATCCATAACGTAGTCACAGTATGGCATTCGCACGATTTATGGCTGGGTTCTGGGGCAGGGCGCTTCGCGTTATTCTCGGTGTCGTGATTATCTGGCTTGGCGTACGCATGGCGTCGACCGGCGGCTATATTCTCGCCGTCATCGGTGCTGTCCCTGTGCTCGCCGGCCTCTTTGATCTCTGTCCCATCGCACCGCTCTTTGGCTTGCCGCTGCGTGGCAAGGACGTCCTCTCGATGGGTGCGTCGCAGGCGCAGTCTCAACCTCAACA
>JAJYJQ010000033.1 GCA_021789225.1 bacterium
CGGCTTCGCCGGCTCGCGCGCTTTTAGATACACAAGTCAGACTTGTGTATCTGCTTCAAACGCTCCTCGACCAGCGCGATTTCGTGGTCGATACCTGAGATGAGCTCGTATTTTGGAAGCTCATCGAGCATTGCCCATGCGTGGTCGACCGAGTCCTCATCGAGCACGACTTCCCCGCTCTCGTAGCGAGCGTAGTAGCTCAGCACGATGACCGGAATGCCGTCCGGGCGGATGAATGCAAGGTCAAGCAGGTATTGCACATCAGAAATCTCGAGCCCCACCTCTTCTCGCACTTCCCGCCGGAGCGTATTTTCCACCGCACCGTACCACTGCGGGCTTTCAGTATTCTGGTACGTTGCCTCGGTGTTCATATAATCACCGACCTCGAGCCCGCCACCTGGTACCGTCCACCTATTCGGCCACGCTTTCTTCGTGGGCGCGCGCTTCGTGAGCAGATAGCGGATGCGGCCGTCTGCGTCTTTGCGCCAAATGATGCCGGTAATCGCGATGCGGTGCAGCTCGTTATGAATCGGCTGCGGCGTTTCTGCCATATTAGAACTGTACCCTCACCGGCTCTCTCGCCGCTTCCTCGCCTTCGGCGAGCTCGAAAAGATCCATCGGTTTGAAATCAAACATCCCAGCCATGAGGTTGCCCGGGAATTGCCCGATGGAAATGTTCAGGTCGCGCACGTTGCTGTTGTAGAAGCGGCGAGCGGCCTGGATCTTGTCCTCGGTGTCGGCAAGCTCGCGCTGGAGCTGGAGGAAGTTTTCGTTTGCTTTGAGCTCCGGGTACGCCTCAGCAACTGCAAAGAGCGATTTCAGCGTGCCAGCGAGCGCATTCTCCGCCTGTGCTTTCTCGGCAATGCCGCTCGCCCCCATCGCGGCGCTTCGCGCCGCGCTCACCTGCTCGAAGACCCCTTTCTCGTGCGCCGCATACCCCTTCACTGTCTCCACGAGATTCGGAATAAGGTCGTACCGACGCTTCATCTGCACCTCAATATCCGACCAGGCTTCCTTCGTGCGATTGATGCGCGTAATAAAGCCGTTGTACACAGCAACCATCCAGATGACGAGGATTGCCAGAACGACCAGCACAATAATCAGTGGCATAGACATAAGCGTTTCAGGATTACGGATTGATGCGAGGATTATACCATCACAAAAAGAAAGGGCCGCCCGTAAGGACAGCCCGAAAAATTATTCTTTGTGGTTGTGCAGCGGCTTCAAATTGCCGCGAGCGCCACGAATAGGAGAGTTGCGACCACAATCATGTTGTACATCGTGTGATACGTAGTACTAACCATCACCGCCTCGGCTTCGGCTTGCCAGTAGTCCATCGTCACCTCGTACTGGTCAAACGCGCGCTTGTACTTAAGCCCATAGAATAGGCCCGATATGATGAGTGCTATTCCAGCGGCGAGCGGAACACCGACCAAACAATGTACGAGTCCGAACTTGACGGACTGCTTGGCGATAGAACCCCAGTCTGTATATCCCTGCCGAAAACTCTCCTCCTCGGATTTAGCCAAGAACGGGAGTACAAACATGAGGGCAATGAAGAACAAGGGGACCATCGAGCGAATCAAGATGTTGGCGGATTTAGACCCCTCCATGACTGGTCTGATGAGCATGTTGCCGCCCGCACCAAAGATGAGGTTTGTCCATCCGTGGTTGAGACCGGGAATCCGCCACAATATGGTTACCGCAGCAAACGTCAGCGTAACAGTGCCGAGACATTCTAAGAACATCCTTATCCGGAAGCGCCGCCATACCGACCAGACAAATTGATAATTGTGCCGTTCGGAAACGAGCGGCAGCGCCACACCAACAACAGCAAGCAGCGCAAGGAGACTCTTGCCAATCGTTAGCAGGATTTCCATCCAACTACCTCCTATATGACTGATACTTATGTGTGCTGGTCCCTGGACACATCTGGACCTCCGGGTGGAGAGTACTACATGGTTGCATAACTGTCAAACAAGCAGCGCGGCGGGCCGAAGGCCCGCCGCGCTGCTGTTGCCCTTGTTGTTCCCTACTTACTTAGAACCCCATCCCCATATCACCCGCTCCGCCTGCCGGAGCTTCTTTGGGTTCGGGGATGTCTGCGACCGCTGCCTCGGTCGTGAGGAGAATGGCTGCCGCCGAGACCGCGTTCTCCACCGCGCTCCTCGTCACCTTCGCCGGGTCGATGATCCCCGCCTTCGCCATGTCGGCCACCATCTCATCCTTGAGCGCGTCGTAGCCGGCGAAGCCTTTCGAATCACCGATCTCGCGCACGATAAGCGACGCGTCATCCTTGCCCGCGTTCAACGCGATCTGGCGCAGCGGCTGCTCGAGTGCGCGCACGACGATATCGAAGCCCACGTTCTCGTCGGTACTCATGCCCGAGCGCTTCTTTGCCGCAAGCACGCGCGCCACCTTCGCGAGCGCCGTGCCACCGCCCGGCACGATACCCTCCTCGAGCGAGACCTTCGTCGCCTTCACGGCGTCATCGATCTTGTCCTTGAGATACTTCATCTCTGTCTCCGTCGCGGCACCCACACGGATTACTGCCACACCGCCCGAGAGCTTCGCGATGCGCTCTTCAAGTTTCTCCTTATCGAATTTCGAGTCAGTGTTTTCGGCGAGCGCCTTGAGCTGCGCGATACGGGCGGTAATGTCCGCCTTCTTGCCCTTGCCACCCACGAAGACGGTATTGTCCTTGCTTGCAACAACGCGTGCCGCCTTGCCAAGCATCGCCAAGGTCGCGCTCTCGAAGGTGTCGCCCGTGTCGGTCGAGATCACCTGCGCACCCACGACCGCCGCAATGTCCGCGAGCATCTCCTTCTTGCGGTCGCCATAGCCCGGCGCCTTCACGGCGAGCACGTTGAAGGTGCCCTTGAGCTTGTTCACGACAAAGGTCGTCAACGCGTCTCCCTCCACATCATCAGCGATGATGACCAGCTCGCGCCTGCCCGACTGCGCGATCTTCTCCAGGAGCGGCAGCACGTCTTGCACGTTCGAGATCTTCTTGTCGGTAACGAGAATGTTCGCATCGCGGTACTCCGCCTCCATGCGCTCGGTGTTGGTCACCATGTAGGCGCTCACGTAGCCCTTGTCGATCTGCAGACCTTCCACGACCTCGTGCGAGAGCTCCATGCCCTGCGACTCCTCGACCGTGACGACGCCATTCTTCCCGACCTTCTCCACCGTCTCGGCGATGATGTTGCCGAGCTCCTCCGATTCGGCCGAGACCGTCGCGACCTGGCGAACACCTTCCTTGCCCGAGACCGGCTTCGCCATCTTCTTCACCTCTTCGACCGCAGCATCGCGCGCTGCCTCCATGCCAGCGCGGATCGCCATCGCGTTCGAACCCTTCACGAGATGCGAGAGCCCTTCCTCGACCATCGCTTCCAAGAGCACGACCGTGGTGGTGGTGCCGTCGCCGACGCCGTCGTTGGTCTTGTTCGCGACCTCTTTCACGATCTCGGCGCCCATGTTCTCGAATTTGTCCGTAAGTGTTATCTCCTTCGCGATGGACACGCCATCGTTCGTGATGCGCGGGCCACCGTACGAGCGGTCAAGCACCACGTTTCGTCCACGCGGACCGAGCGTTACCTTCACCGCGTGCGCCGCCTTGCCGATACCGCCATGCAACTTGCGTCGCGCCTCCTCACCGAAAAGAATCTGTTTTGCCATGGTCGTTATTTCTTAGGAATAATCGCAAGCACGCTCGACTCCGCGAGGATGTAGTACTCTTCGCCGTCGATCTTCACCTCATCATAGCCGTATTTAGAAAAGAGCACCGTGTCGCCGACCTTCACGGCCATCGGCACACGCTCGCCGTCTTCGTATTTGCCGGGCCCGACCGCGACTACCGTGCCGCGCTCCGGCTTCTCTTTATTTGCCGTGTCGGGAATGATGATGCCCGACACCGACTTCGAAAGCTCCTCTTTGCCCACCGGCTTCACGACCACGCGGTCGCCAAGCGGCTGAATGGAAATATTCCCTTTTGCCATACGAAATGTGATTTCGTGAATCGCTACTGGTAATGCTCGCATACTATAAAAATCACCTCCTACGCGCAAACGCCGCTCGCGGCAATCAAAAACAAAGAGCCCTCTCGCTTCTTGCAAGGAGGGCTCGGCGGAGCCTCTTGGGCGTTTTTCTACTTCCGGAAACGACACGTGTGCGGTTGAGGGTGCGTACAGATACCACAACGATCACAACTCTTTTTCTGCAGCTCCTGCTCGATGCTAGCGCAAATTTTCCCAACATCGGGATCTTCTTTCACCAACTTTCTCAATTCCGGACTGCTAAAAAGCAGAGCGACGATTAGACGGTGCCTCGTACTCATAAAGAATCTCCTTTAACCCGTGGTTACCCGCGCCAGAAATCAGTGGGAACGATTCTTGCTTGCAGTAAATTGAGGTGCTTCTGCTCTCCATATACAACAGCCGCCCGGTAGCGGCAACCGCCCCGCCAGCATGCGTTTGGGATGAATTGCGCAGGCGTCCTTGCATGGTGGTTTGGCATATCTGAGCGTGCGGCTGTGCCGCGATGCCAAACCAAGGACGCTGGAGCATAGAGAGCGCGCAGCTGGGCGAGCGAGCGTTCATCCAAAACGCATGCTGCCGGGGCGGACACGACGCTCTTTTACCCCCGCGCCGGCTTCGCCGGCGCGGGGATTCGGTCCGGTTGCGCCCTGAGGCACCCGCGTGCTATGCTCAGGAGCACAGATGGAAGTACTCACTACGCTTTTACCGTACGCAGAAATCGTTCTCTCTCTTCTGCTCATCGCCGGCGTTGTTTTACAGCAGCGCGGAGCGAGCTTGGGCGGAGCCTTCGGGGGCGACAACTTCGCGTCCACATTCTATAAGCGCCGCGGCGCAGAGCTTTTCCTCTTCCGCGCGACGATCGTCATTGGCGTCCTTTTAGTGGTACTCGCTATCGTGAACTTCCTTCTGCAAGGAGCATGAACCCCGAGACACGAGCACAACTTGCTCGCACATTAAGACAGTATCGGACCTGGGAGCCGCTCTCACGGCTTTCTGACCGTCTTCGCGTACTCCCTCCGGGAGACAAGCTCGTCGCGGCCGTACTCGGCGCAGCGATCATCGTCGCGAGCGTCGCCGGCTTTTACGGGCTCGAGCGTGCGCTTCTCGTGCAGGTCCCTGCGCGTGGCGGCACACTCACCGAAGGCGAGGTCGGCTCGCCACGCTTCGTGAATCCGCTTCTCGCACTGACCGACGCGGACCGCGACATGACCGCACTCACCTACGCAGGCCTCATGGGCCTCTCCGGGAACGGCTCGCTCGTGCCGGTACTCGCGGAAAACTACACCGTCTCGCCGGATGGCAAAGAGTACACCTTCACTATCCGACAGGACGCGCGCTTCTCGGATGGCACGCCGGTCACCGCCGACGATGTCGTGTTCACGGTTCAAAAGACGCAAGATCCGGCGCTCAAAAGCCCGCAGCTTGCGAACTGGAGCGGCATCCTGGTAGAGGCGCTCGACCAGCAGACGGTGCGCTTCACACTCCCGAAGCCGTACGCCCCATTCCTTGAGAACACGACCCTCGGTATCCTGCCTGCACACCTTTGGCGCGAGATAGCGGACGAACAGTTCCCGTTCACGAACCTCACCGTGCAGCCGGTCGGCGCCGGCCCGTTCGCCGTGACCAAGGTCGTGCGCGACGCGAGCGGCATCATTACCGAGTATGATCTCGCCGCTTCAAAGGACTACGCGCTCGGGCGGCCCTACCTCGACGGCATCAACGTGAAGTTCTACACGCGCCAGTCCGACCTTGCCTCAGCGCTTACACGTGGCGAAGTCGAGAGTGCGTACGGTGTCCCGACGCCCGGTGCACTCACGGCCCCGTTCTCGAGCGTTTTCGGTGTCTTCTTCAACGCCGACCAGAATCCGCTCTTCACGCACCTTGAGGTGCGCAAGGCGCTCTCGATTGCCATCGACCGGGAACACATCGTCAACGACGTGTTGAATGGCTACGCGAAGGCACTTACCGGGCCGGTCCCGCCAGAGAGCGGCATCGATACCACGCCGGTCACACCAGATCCGAATCGCATCGCCGACGCAGCAAAGACGCTCGAAGACGCAGGTTGGACCTACGACACCACCGAACGCGCGTGGAAAAACGCCTCGAAGAACCTGTCGTTCGACAGCATCACCATCAAGACCTCGAACGTACCGGAGCTCAAAGCCACAGCCTCATCGATCCGCGACGATTGGCAGAAGCTCGGTATCGACGTGACCATCGAGCTCTATGAGCCGGGCGATCTGAATCAGAACGTCATCCGGCCGCGCAAATACGACGCGCTCCTCTTCGGGATGGTGGTCGGGCGCGACCAGGACCTCTTCGCCTTCTGGCACTCATCGCAGCGCAATGATCCCGGTTTGAACATCGCGCTCTATGCCAACAAGGACGTTGATGCGCTCCTGGAAGACGCGCGCTCGACGAGCGACGAGAGCAAGCGCGTGGAGGA
Organism: bacterium; assembly: GCA_021789225.1. Taxonomy (GTDB): domain Bacteria; phylum Patescibacteriota; class Minisyncoccia; order Phycocordibacterales; family Phycocordibacteraceae; genus C7867-001. The sequence goes on from JAJYJQ010000033.1 coordinate 6,484, forward strand.
CGTGAACGCCATCGAGAAAGACGTGAGCGCCGACTACCCCGCCGCGTTCACCCACACGCCCGAGTTCGTGTATGCGATACCGAAGAATCTGCATGGCGTCGTCCTGCCGCAGATCACGACGCCTGCCGACCGCTTCGCGACGGTGGCCGATTGGTATCGCAATGCGGACTCCTTGTGGCCGTTCCTCGAGAGTCTCACGCGCCGGTAATCATCTTTTCGTACGGGCTTTGACCCTGTGAATTATTTAACAACGTTATTCATCGTTACTGATTGGTATTTATGACTTTTGCACCAGCACCCGCACCAGCACCCGCTCCTTCGGCCTCTGGCCCTCAGAGCCGTCCCCAGCACCCGCCTCGACATACGCCGCCGCATCACGGCCCCTCGCGTCGTGGCGGCCGGAATCCCCGTCGCGGTGAGCGCCCCAGCGGTGGCCGCCCCGGGCGACCGGGCGCAGCCGTGCGCCGCATCCAGCGCGCGCTCCGTCGCCCTATGGCCACAGGCCCGCGCCCGCGCCGCGCCGCCGACTACTACCCCGAGCCGCCAGCACCCAACGTAGCCCGCATCGTGCCCTTGGGCGGCGTCGAAGAGGTCGGCCGCAACATGACCGCCATCGACATCAATGGCGACATCTTCGTCATGGACGTGGGCTTCCAGTTCACCGGCGAGGATGAGAGCCCCGGCGTCGACTATCTCCTCCCGAATACGAAGTATCTGGAGAAGAACAAGGACCGCATCCGCGCCGCCATCATCACGCACGGCCACCTCGACCACATCGGCGGCATCCCGTTCCTCCTGCCGCGCATCGGCAACCCACCGGTCTACACGCAAAACCTGACTGCGCTCATGATCGCGAAGCGCCAGGACGAATACCCGGACGTGCCAAAGCCTGAGGTCATCGTCGTCGATCCAGGCTCTGAACGCACCATCGGCAACACGAAGGTGAAGTTCTTCCCTGTCACGCACTCGATCCCTGACGCGATGGGCATCTCGCTCGCCACCCCGCAGGGCAATGTCGTCGTCACCGGCGACCTCAAGCTCGACCACGAAGGTGGCGAGCCTACGGATCACGAGCAGAAGACCTGGGGCGGCATCGGCAAGGATCACAATATCTTCTTCCTCGCCGACTCGACCAATGCCGAGCGCGAAGGGTTTTCCATCCCGGAGAAGCGCGTGCACCAGACGCTCGACGAGATCATCAAGACCGTGAACGGCCGCCTTATCATCGGCACCTTCGCCTCGCAGTTCGAGCGTATGATCCGCATCATCCAGTTCGCGGAACAGTACGGCAAGAAGGTCGTCACCGAAGGCCGCTCGATCAAGACCAACATCGAGATCGCCCAGCGAGCGGGCTTGCTCACGGTGAAGAAGGACACGATCATTCCCGCCCAGGCGCTCGGCGACTATCCGCCCAACAAGATCATCATCCTCGCGACCGGCGCGCAGGGCGAAGAGTTCGCCGCACTCATGCGCATCGCGACCAAGCAGCACAAGTACATCCAGTTCAACGAGCGCGATACGGTCGTGCTCTCGTCCTCGGTCATTCCGGGCAACGAGATCTCCGTCCAGAAGCTCAAGGACAACCTCTACCGCAACAACGTAACCATCATCCACTACCGCTCCTCCGACGTGCACTCGACCGGCCACGGTAACGCGGGCGAGCTCGTGTGGATCAACAAGCAGGTCAACGCGAAGTTCTTCATGCCGGGCTACGGCTACCGCTCCATGACCGCCTCGCACGCCAAAGCGGTCGAGCAAGCAGGCCGACCGAAAGACACGATCGTCCTCGCCGACAACGGCAACGTCATCGACATCATCGACGGCAAGGAGATGAAGATCCACAAAGAGCGCGTCCCGAACGCACCGCTCGTCGTGGACGGCTTCTCGATCGGCGACATGCAGGAGGTCGTCATCCGCGACCGCCAGATGCTCGCGAAGGACGGCATGTTCGTCATCATCGCGACCGTGCAGCTCAAGACCGGCAAACTCAAGAAGTCACCGGACATCATCTCGCGCGGCTTCATCTACCTGCGCGAGTCGCAAGACCTGCTGAACCAGGCGCGACTCCTCATCAAGAAGACCGTCGAGGACTCAACCCGCAACATGAACCCGGTCGATCTCGACTACGTGAAGAACGTGCTGACCGACACCGTTGCCAGCTTCCTCTTCACCCGCACCAACAAGGCGCCGATGGTGATCCCGGTGCTGATCGGGGTGTAGTCAGCTCCTCAGG